>NZ_PVWS01000025.1:0-50075 GCF_004126395.1 Roseovarius sp. A46
CCTTCTTCTTCATCGCATCACGCAGGCTGGGAAAGGCGGGCTGTTTCGGCATCGGCAGGACTCCTCTGGCGGACGCCCCAAACCTATCAGATTAGGCAGAAAGTCGCAGGTTTTTCAGACGTTCCTTAACTATCACCCAGGTTGCTAAGAATACTTTCAGCATTAATAATTGATTGTGCTATTTCGGTTGTTGTAGTCCGCTTAGTCATTGCCTGCTTGCGAATGATATCATAAGCCTCGCGCTCGGCAATCCCGCGATGTCTCATCAGAATGAACTTTGCGTCATTTACCTTTTGCACATTATCCAGTTTTTCCCGGAGCTTCGCCATGTCCTTGGAGAAACGTTCCTGTTCGGACTGATAACGCCGAGCCATGAGCATACTACTGAGAACACCCGCTGCGCGGACCGGTTTCATGAGGACGGCATGCGCGCCAATCTCGAGAATGACATTCAGAACCGAGGGGTTTTCGTACCCGATAATCGCAATGATCGTCACGGGTTTTTCGCGCTTTTCCAGAAAGCCCTTCAGCTTGGTCGCCGATTGATCGGTCACGTCAATGAGGACCATGTCGAATTTATCTGGCAGGTCTCTTGGCACAGGCCACATGTGATCAAACCCGCACCCGATCCGGTTCACCTGTTGCAGAAGCTCGTCCGCACTCCGGTCTCGTGGGTGGATCAGCAGGACATTCTGATCTCGCAGGTCGCGGATCAGGTCATGCATGACGTCCGCCACCTCGCCCGCCGCCGACGGACACCTTCTGGGTGTGGAAGCTCCAGTCATGTATTGCCGGGAAGACAAGGTAAGGGTCGGGCTTTATTGCGCGCCGAACCTTGAGATCAATCACGAATTCACCGTCCTCATTGACCGTTGCGATACGCGATTGGAGGTATGTGTGGTTGTTGTCCGGGTCAATCTTGATCTGGCCCTGTGGCGCGTCGAAGGAGGCACCGAGCAACGCCTCGCGCAGACAGTCTGTATCCATTTCTCCTGTCTCCTCCAAGGCCGCCGCAAAAAGATGGACCTGACTGTAAGCCGCTTCGCAGCAACTCGTAACATCAATAGTCGAACCAAACTTCTGTTCATAGGCTTTCAGGAAACGGCGGTTCGCCACAGAACTAATCGAACGAAAGTAAGGAGCAGCGGTGATATGACCCACCGATGCGCGTGCGCCGATCGCGTTGATCTCACCTTCGTTCGTCGTGAGGCTGGCGATGGGGCAGACACGACCATCACCGCCAGCTGCGTGGTAGGAGCGGTAGAACTCGATGCACGATTGTCCGACGATGGTGGAAAAGATCGCATCTGGGCGGACATCCATTATGTCCTTGATCACGTCATCGAAGCCATCGGAACAGGTATGCAGGTCAAAATAGCGTTCGCCAACCACCTCGCCGCCTCCTTGCCGCAGAACATTGCGCATGACGCGATTGGATTCATACGGGTAGATATAGTCAGAGCCTACGAAGAATATGCGCTTGCCGAAGGCGCTCATCAGGTAGTTTGCGAGCGGCACGCTGTTCTGGTTGGGACATGCACCGCCGTAGATCACGTTCGGGGAATATTCGAACCCCTCGTACAGGGTCGGATAAAAGAAGAGCGCATTGCGCCTCTCGACCACGGGTAGAACCTCTTTGCGAGAGGAGGACATGTAACAGCCGAAGATGACGTTTACCTTGTCTTCGATGATCAGACGCTCGGCCAACTCACCATAACGCGGCACGATCGAACCCGGATCATAGCTCACCGGCTCGAGAGGCGACCCCTTAATACCACCCATTGCATTTATTTCATCAATCGCAAGCAATGCCCCATTGAGCTGCGACTGCTCTATTATCGAGGTCACACCCGATGTTGAAAATAGCAGTCCGATCTTCCAGCTTCCATTCCTTGTCACGAAGTGGCACCTCTGTTCAGGAGTATTCAAATTGCACCGTCCCATCTTTGCGGTCGGCGAGGATATGTGTTGTCATTTGTTTCGATCCACCGATAGACGGAACAGGCCTGTCCAGAAGAAAGCCAGCCAGTGGGAACTCCAGATGCCGACGCATCGCCCGCCGCAAGCCGCGCGCGCCAAACCGTTTATCATAACCTTCGGAAGAAAGAAAATCCCTCAGCGTTGTGCTGATGCCGAGAGAAAGATCATGTTTGCGAAGGCGGCGGTTGAGTCTTGTCAGCTCAACATCGACAAGCGCAGGGACCTTGTCGCGCGAAATCCAGTTGAAAGTATCGACATGATCGATCCGGTTGACCAGTTCCGGTGGAAATCGCTCAAGGAGACATTTCATGACGATGTCATGTGCCTGCGCACGTCGGCTTTTCCCGAATGAACGCAACCTTCTCAGTATCCCACCGCCGCGTTCGTCCAAAGCCATAAGTTCGCGTGCCCCGAGATTGGAGGACATGAAGACCAGGGCATTCCTGAAAGAATATGTCTTTTCACCCGACGCCACGGTCAGCAGACCGTTGTCAAAAACGTTCATCAGCGCCAGAACGACCTCGTTGCTGGCCTTTTCCAATTCATCGAACAGCACAAGCCCCGGAAGATTGCGGGTGCCTTCGATCTTTTCCTGATCGAGAATGGTGGTGCCTTCCTTGGACCCGACATAGCCTGGAGGCGCGCCCGTAAGGGCCGCCGCGTAATGCTCCTGGGCGAGCGTGTTCATATCGATGCGACAGAACGCATCGGCATCACCGTAGAGTGCGCGCGCAAGCGTTCGCACGGTTTCCGTCTTGCCCACGCCGGTCGGACCGCAGAACAAGACGGTTGCCAGAGGCTTGCGTGGATCGCCGATATCAGCCCGGACCACCTTGAGGATATCGAGCAGCTCTTTGATGCTCTCGTCCTGACCGATGATGGCGGCCCGCAATTCCGCCTCGACCAGGTCGAGGTCGAATGTGAAACGGGAAATCAAACCGGTCTCGGGCTTCCTGACGCTTTCGGCCACGGTCATGCGCGCATTCTCGTCCGCCAAGGCGGCACCGAGCTTCTGCTGGCGTGCGGTATCATGCAGTCGGTCGGTCAGAAACGGCATCGTCGCTCCATCGGCTCAAGGGGAGAGGAACGGCGCAACGTGGCGCCGTTCCCAAAGGTCGGACCGCGCAGGGTCAATCCGCTTCTTTCTCTTTCGCGCCGGTGGGCAGGCTGCCAACCGGGCAGCAGGCCACGCCAATGGTCGAGCGGGTCAGGGACTCGACATGCTCGCGGGTTTTTTCCGCATCGTTCACCCAGTTGCGGTAGAACTCGAACGGGCATTCTGCCACGCCCTTGTCGCCGTCGCCCGAAGCATGGACGCCGGTGTATCCGCGGTGAAGCAGCTTGAAGAGGTGGTTCTGCGACTGATCGTTGGCACGAGCGTCGCGGATCTCGGGAATCGACAGCTGCGCGTATTGAATTCCCATGTCTTCTTCACCGCATTCGCCCAGCGTGCGACCATCGAAGCCAATGATCGCCGAATGTCCGAAGTAGGAATAGACACCATCGAATCCGGCGGCATTCGAAACAGCCACGTAGCTGTTGTTTGCCCAGGCCATCGCCTTGGCCATGATCACCTGCTGCTCTTTCGCGGGATACATGTAGCCTTGGCACCGAACGATCAGCTCGGCCCCTTTCATGGCGCAGTCCCGCCAGATCTCGGGATAGTTTCCATCATCACAGATGATCAAGCTGACCTTGATGCCCTTGGGCCCTTCGCAGACAAAGGTTTCACTGCCCGGATACCAGCCCTCGATCGGGTTCCATGGCAGAACCTTGCGATATTTCTGCACAATCTCACCCTTGTTGTTCATGAGGATGAGAGTGTTGTAGGGCGTCTTCTTGGGGTGCTCTTCGTGGCGTTCGCCGGTGATTGAAAAGACGCCCCATGTGTTGGCCTTGCGGCAGGCGGCAGCAAAGATTTCGGTTTCCTCACCAGGAATCGTGGCCGCCGTCTCCATCATCTCGTCAGGATCATACATGATCCCTTGAGTGCTGTATTCGGGGAAGATCACCAGATCCATCCCGGGAAGCCCCTGCTTCATACCGACGACCATGTCAGCGATGTTCTGTGCGTTTTCCAGAACTTCGGCCTTGGTATGCATCCGGGGCATCTTGTAGTTGACGACCGCAACGCCAACCGTGTTGTCGCTGCTGGAGATGTCACCGTGTCTCATGTCTTGTCCTTTCCTTCAGGTGCTTCGTTGCTGCTTGCCCGACCCTCAGAAGGTCAGGTGCTTCTCCACGACGGAGTCGGTGAGATCCGTGCTGTGCCCGCTCAGGACCACGCGGCCCTTGTCGAGCACCAGAAAGCGGTCGGAGGCGCGGCGCGCAAACGGCACGTTTTGCTCCACGAGGATGATGCCGAGACCGCGTTCCTTGTTCAGTCGAATGATGGCTTCTTCGATCTGTTTGACGATGTTGGGCTGGATGCCTTCGGTCGGCTCGTCGAGGATGAGTATCTTGGGATCCATAGCGAGCGCCCGCGCGATTGCCAGTTGCTGCTGCTGTCCGCCGGAAAGGTCTCCGCCTTTGCGACTAATGAACTCATCAAGTATCGGGAACATTTCAAAGAGATGCTCGGGAATGTCGCGCCTGCCGTCAGGGCGAGCGAACGTGCCCATCAGGATATTCTCCCGCACCGTGAAGCTCGGGATGATCTCACGACCCTGCGGAATGTAGGCAATACCGAGTTGCGCCCGTTGCGACGTGCTGAGGCCGAGCAAGTCGTTCTCTCCGAACACAAGTCCGCCATCGCAGCGATGGGTGAGTCCCATGATTGATTTGAGCAACGTGGTCTTGCCGACACCGTTACGGCCCAAAATTGCGAGAAACTCGCCTGGGTTCAGATCGAAGGAGATACCCTGGATAACCGGGCTCTTGCCATAGAAGGAGTAAAGGTCCTTTGCTCGCATGGTTTCCATGATCAATGCCCCAGATACGCTGTTTTGACGTCTTCGTTGGTCTCGATCTCTTCAATCGAGCCCTCGGCCAACATCGATCCGCGGTTCATGACGACGATGCGATCCGCGACGGTGCGGACGAACGACATGTCATGCTCGACAACGATAAGCGTGTGCGACTCACTGAGAGATCGGAATATCTCGGCTGTGCGCCCGGTTTCCTCGATGGTCATTCCGGCGGTGGGTTCATCCATGAGGATCAGGCGGCTGTCCTGCGCGATGAGCATGGCGATTTCGAGCCATTGTGTTTCACCGTGCGACAGATTGCCGGCCAACTCATTGGCCTTGGCCTCGAGCCCGATGCGCTCGAGGATCGGTGCCGCGGCGTGCCCGTCCGACAGGGCGAAGCGCGTGAGGGCGTGCAATATTCCGGGTCGGCGCGAGCGGGCCACCGACAGGTTTTCGGCCACCGTCAATTCCTTGTAGACGGAAGGCACCTGAAACTTGCGTCCGATACCCAAACGCGCGCGCCGGAATTCGAGCAAGTGCGATATTTCGGTTCCCTCGAAGCGGATCGAGCCGCCGGTTGGTTGGGTCTTCCCGCAGATGAGGTCGAGTGTGGTCGACTTGCCCGCGCCATTCGGACCGAGAAGACAGAGGATTTCGCCTTCGGCCACGCTGAAGCTGAGACCATCAACTGCCCTTAGCCCGCCGAAATCGACATGCAAATCGTTTACCTGCAGTTGAGACATGATCAGTTCTCCTGTCCGGACTTGACCGGTTCGGGCTGCAAATGCGGCCTCGTCGAAATGGTTCGTTCTTTCTGGAGTCGACCGCCGATTAACCGCCATGCATCCCCAACCAACCCGTTCAGGCCGCGCGGCATGAACATCACCACGAAAACGAAGATAACGCCGAGCATCAGGTTCCATCCTTCGACAAAGATGTCGGACAGACGCCCTTCGAGGAGATTCACCAAGATTGCACCGATCGCAGCAGCGAGAACGGAGTCCCGTCCGCCGACGGCACACCAGATCACGATGGCCAAGCTGAACGAGACGCTCATGTAAGTCGGGGACGCGAATTCCAGCACCAGCGTGTAAAGCATGCCCGCCCAGCCCGCGAGCGCCGCCGAGATACAGAAGATGACTGTCTGGTAATTGGCCACGTTGTAGCCCAGGAACCGGGTTCGGTCAGCATCCTCGCGTATCGCACGCAGGATCAGCCCGAACTTGCTGTGCGTGAGGTAGAGCCCGATTGTGATCGCTGTGACCAGACAGCCTGCGACCAGATAGTAGAAGCCGACGCCATACGTATCGACGCTCCAGCCCAGCACATTGAGCGGGGCCAGTCCCGTCAGGCCATTCTGGCCGCCAGTGATGCCCTGTTCCTCGATCACAACCAATTGGAAGGCCACGAGAAAAGCCAAGGTGATGATCGCGACAAAGACGCCGGCAATTCGTGCGCGGAACATGAACATTGCGATCAGTCCGCCTACGAATGCCGGCACCAGGAGCCCGGCCAACAGGGTAAAGCCGAGTGAGTGAAAGGGGACCCAGATCAGCGGAAGCTCTGGGACATTGTTCCAACCCATGAAGTCGGGAAGCCCGTCGCCACTCGCCTTGAGTTTGAGATGCATGGCCATGGCATAAGAGCCCATGCCGAACGTCGCCGCCTGGCCAAGATTGAGCAGTCCGGCGCTACCCCACGATAGCGCCAGCGCAAGAGACGCGATTCCAAGCGCGAGATACCGGGCAAACGTGTTGAGCTCGAACCCGTCAAAACCCATCAGTGCAGGCACTCCCAGCACGATCACCAGTGCAAATATAACCAACGCCACAAGGTCGTAGAATAATCTCGTCGTCATGTTGTTCTCCTCAGCGGCGCGTGTTTGAAGGAAAGAGACCGCGCGGACGGAACCTGATCAGAACGATGATTCCAGCCAGCACTGCGATACGACCAAGGGTGTCATTGAACAGCATCGAGAAGAGCGCCGTCGCCTCACCGATCAGCACCGCCGCGCTGGCGGCACCCAGCAAGCTGCCAAGCCCACCAACGATCACGACGAGGAACGCATCGACGACAAGGCCCGTTCCCATGGTGGGAATGGTGCTGAAGAGAGGCGTGATTAATGCACCGGCTATTCCGGCAAGGCCCGCACCATAGGCAAACGTGACCGAATAGATATGCTTTGCTTCTATGCCATAGCATTCGGATATCTGCCGGTTCTGAATAACGGCACGAAGTTTCATGCCAAATTCGGTGCGCGTCATGAGTGCCCATGACGCGGCCAGAACGGCCAGAGAAAACAAGATCACGAATATGCGGTAGTTTGACATCACGAGCCCGCCGATCTCAATGTTGCCACTGAGAAGTTCCGGGCCTTTCACGAAGCGCGATTCCGCGCCAACGGACAATCGCACCACCTGTTGCAGGATGATTCCAATGCCCCAAGTCGCAAGGATCGTGTCCAACGGGCGGTGGTAGAGCCGCTGAACGATAACCCGCTCGATGATCCAGCCGACCGCGCCCACGGCCACGAAGACGAATGGCAAGGCCACGATGATGCTGAACCCTGCATAGGTCTGTAGTGCCCACGCGGCATAGGCGCCGAGCATGACAAACTCACCATGTGCAAGATTGATGACGCCCATCGCGCCATAAATGATAGCCAGCCCCAAGGCGATCATCAGCAGGATCGAGGCCATGCTGAGACCGGCGAACATCTGGTTCAATATGACGTCCATCGATACACCCTTCCAGTTGACCCGGCTCCTGTGTCGGAGCCGGGCAGTCCGGTTCTTGTCGGATTTTTGTGCTTGGCGTCAGGCCCGCACCAGGCCCTCACCGGTGCATGTCTGCCCCTCGTAGGCAGCATATGGCAGGGGGGCGACGCGCTCTTGCGATTGAAGCAGAACTTCGGCCTGGCCATTCGACTGCCACTGGCCGATCTTGGGCCAGAGATGCGTGTGGAGGTTCTCGTCGATCAGCACTTCGCCCTGCGGCGCGGTGAGTGTCAGGCCTACGGCGGCATCACGGATCGTCTCCGGGGTGATGTTCGCCGGGTCCAGCTTCTCCAGTGCCGCTTTGAACTGATACACTTGGAAGTAAGCCGCTTCGCTGACGAAGTGCGTGACCTGGTCCGCGCCATAGCGTGACTTGTAGGATTCGACGAACCGCTCGTTTTCCGGTGTTTGGGTGCCCATGAAGTAGGGAGCGGACGAAAAGTGGCCGGCCGCAGCCTCGCCGCCGATAGCCTTCACCTCGACCTCGGAACGCGTGAGGCTCACGACCGGCATTTTGGCCGGATCAAGCTCTGCCGCATGGTATTGCCGGGCAAAAGCAACGTCGGAGTCTCCGACGACGGTCGCAAAGATCACGTCCGGCTCTTCTGCGCGTATGCGGTTGATCACCGAGCTGAAGTCCGAGTGCCCCAGTGGCACGTATTCCTCGTGCACCACTTCACCACCGTGCTTGGCCAGCAGGGTCTTGCAATAGTTGTTTTCCTCTTTCGGATAGACGTAGTTGTTGCCGATCATGTAGAAGCGCGGCCCGAAGTTCTCGATCGCCCACGGGATCAATTCGTCCTGCTGCTGGTTCGGCACGGCACCACCATACATCACGTTGCGCGAGCATTCGCGACCTTCATAGAGCGTCGGATACCAGTAGAGATTGCCGCGCTGCTCTGTAACCGGGAGCACCGCCTGACGGCTTGCCGACGTGTAGGAGCCGAAGACGCTCACGCATTTGTCACGGATCATCAGACGACGCGCCCGGTCAGCGTAGGTGGCCGGATCAGACGCCGGATCCTCGATGATGGGCCGCAGTTGGCGACCATGCACACCACCTGCCGCATTGATCTCCTCGATCGCCATCAACGCGGCATCGTGAAGGGTGCTTTCGACCACGGCCACGGCACCAGTCAGTGAGAACAGCAAGCCCACTGGAATATCGTTGCCCTGTGCAGCTGCGCGGCCAATCGTCGTAAGCAAGGCCGGAGCCGACAGCGCGCCGGCTGTCCCCACAGCTCCGACACTGCTCAGAAAATCGCGACGTTTCATACTGACTTCTCCTCTGTTGGATCCGAGCGGCCGGTTCATTCGGCAACAAAAAAAGGCCCTCCAACGCGGTTCGTGACCGCAGTTGAAGAGCCTCTTTGCTCATTTGATTTTCAGACTCGCATTTGAGCCTGAAACGATCGTTATGCAGAAACGAGGTTTTTGCAACAATATTTTACTAAGGAGTTTTAGGCGCTTAGAAGGTTACTGAAGAAGTCGGACTTGAAAGACGCCACTTCTGCCGTCGAGGTTTGAAAGCGGGTCACCCACGGATGCGGACCTCAGATCCAGGCCGCGCCGTTCGTCAGCCCCGACGGAATTTCGGTCGACGGGTCTACAACACGCCAGCCACCAATGAAAGCGCACAAGACCTGATGGAGCACGAGGAGTTGCGCGCTATTGCGCCACACTGCAGCTGTTCACATCGCGGAAGTGGGCATCTTCATGGACGAGATAGCCCGGTATCTCGGGCACTCGGATTCGCGGATCACCGCCTCCACCTACGCGCGCGACAGCCCGGAACATCTTCGCAAGGCGGCCAACGTACTGGAATTCAGCCAGCATTCAGGTTCAATGAACCTGAGAACCCTGTCTTGAAGAAGAAAAAGGCCCCGCTAGGGGCCTTGTTTCATTGGTCGGAGTGAGAGGATTCGAACCTCCGGCCCCTGCCTCCCGAAGACAGTGCTCTACCAGGCTGAGCTACACTCCGACCGTGGCGGGCGGAATAGACGAGGGCCGGGGCTTTGGCAAGGCCGAAATGCGCCCCCGCGCCCACGTCAGAGGCTTTCGTCGAGCGCCGCGAGCACGGCGTCGCCCATGCCCGAGGTGCTGACCGGCGTGCCGCCCTCGGGGCCCATCAGGTCGGCGGTACGCAGACCGTCGGCAAGCACCTTTTCCACCGCCCGCTCGACGCGCGCGGCCTCGTCACCCATATCGAAGGAATAGCGCAGCGCCATAGCAAAGCTCAGGATGCAGGCGATCGGGTTGGCCTTGCCCTGCCCGGCGATATCCGGCGCGCTGCCATGCACCGGCTCGTAGAGCGCCTTGGGCCGGCCGTTTTCCATCGGCAGGCCAAGCGACGCCGAGGGCAGCATGCCCAAAGAGCCGGTGAGCATCGCGGCGAGATCCGACAGCAGGTCGCCGAAGAGGTTGTCGGTCACGATCACGTCGAACTGCTTGGGCCAGCGGGTGAGCTGCATCGCGCCCGCGTCGGCATACATGTGGCTGAGTTCCACATCCGGGTATTCGGCGTCGTGCACCTCCTGCACCACCTCGCGCCAGAGCACGCCCGATTCCATCACGTTCGCCTTTTCCATCGAGCAGACCCTGTTGTCGCGCTTGCGGGCAAGCTCGAACGCCGAGCGGGCGACGCGGGCGATCTCGGACTCGGTGTAGCGCTGCGTGTTGATGCCGACGCGCTCATTGCCCTCCTTGTGGATGCCGCGCGGTTCGCCGAAATAGACGCCAGAGGTCAGCTCGCGCACGATCATGATGTCGAGTCCGGCAACGACGTCCTTCTTCAGCGACGAGAAATCCGCCAGCGCGTCAAAGCATTGCGCGGGCCGCAGGTTGGCAAAGAGGTCCATCTCCTTGCGCAGCCGCAGAAGGCCACGCTCGGGCTTCACGCTGAAATCGAGGCTGTCGTATTTCGGCCCGCCCACGGCCCCCAGCAGCACCGCGTCGACCGCCTGCGCTTTTTCCATCGTCGCATCCGCCAGCGGCACCCCGTGCATGTCATAGGCGCAGCCGCCCACCAGGTCTTCGCT
This sequence comes from Roseovarius sp. A46, assembly GCF_004126395.1. Classification (NCBI taxonomy): domain Bacteria; kingdom Pseudomonadati; phylum Pseudomonadota; class Alphaproteobacteria; order Rhodobacterales; family Roseobacteraceae; genus Roseovarius; species Roseovarius sp. A46. Next base: position 10,705 of record NZ_PVWS01000025.1, read on the forward strand.
CACGTCGAAGGCGATGCCGCGCCTCGTCCCGAACCAGTCGATGATGCGGCGCACTTCGGCCATCACCTCGGGGCCGATGCCGTCGCCGGGCAGGATGAGAAGCGAAGGGGTGCTCATGGCGGTCTGTCCTTTGAAATGTCTCGTTGCGTGGATGGCCTATAGGCAGGGATGGACGGGGTCAAGAAAGCCCACTCAGTCGAGCGTGAGATCGACCCATATGAGCCGGTGCGGCCCCGCTGCCTCTGCCTCTGCCCGGTCCGGCGCATCCTCGGGCGGCCAGTGGATGCCCGCGCCCGCCACCACCAGATCGGCGGAAGGCAGGATATAGCTCACCCGTAGCGGGCCCGTCTCATCCCACGCCACGGTGGCGCGCCCCGGCAGCGGATCGCGCAGGCGCGGATCGGCGAGCAGCGCGCGGATCGCTCCGCGCCGCCCCTCGCCCGCGTTCGGATCGAGGTTGGCGTCGCCGATCACGACGAAGCGACGCGCCGGCGGATTGCCGAACGCGCCGTCGAGATAGCGCTGCCAGAAACGGATTTCGTCGTGGTTGCGTCGCCCGTTGCGATCCTCCTCACCGTCGAAGACCGGCGTGGTGGCGTGAAACGTCATGAGCGAGACAGACCCCGAGGGCAGCCGCAGCGGCACCACCCAGTGCCCCACCGACGACAGCCGCTGCACGGCCTGCGCCTCCTGCGACGGAAACGGCCGCCCGTCGGGCCAGCGTGGTAGCAGCGCGCCCGGCAGATCCCGCCACAGCATCGCCGAAAAGTCGCGCGCACCATCGCGGTCCAGCGGATAGCGCGACAGGATCGCCATGCCGCCCTGTCCCGAAAACGTGCCATACCCTTGCGCATCCCGCGGCCCCCCGCGCCGCCCATCGCCATCCATATCGAGCCCCGTGGGCCAGCCGGTATTGGGCCTTAGCGCGAAGAGATGGGAATAGTAGGGGCCATCCTCGGCGATCCGGTCGCGCAGCGCCGAAAGCGCGCGCAGGCCGTGGTCATAATCGACCCCCTGCACGACCAGAACGTCCGGCGCCACCGCCGCGATCAGCCCGGCGATGGCCTTGATGCGCGGATCGCCGCCGCGCCGCAGGTCGCGCAGCAACAGCCCCGGCCCATCGCGGTCAAGCTCGAGGTGCCAGGTCGCGAGCCGCAATGTCCCGGCCCCGGCCCCGGCAGAGAGGGCGGCCACGAAAAGCGCCACCAGCAGCACAAGGCGCGCGCTCACACGCCCTGAAGCACGCGGCCCTCGTCGACGGGCGATTGCGCGGCGGCGTAGGAGCGGCGGCGCTTGTCCTCGATCATTGCCGCGATCCGCTGCATGGCGATGCCCCGCATCAACAGGCTTGCCGGCAGAAAGGCCCATGCGCTCACCGTCCAAATCAGTGTTTGCGGATCGGCCAGCGAGACCGGGCCGAAAATCGCCGCAGCAATCCTGACGATGGCAGGAATGGCAAAGGGCAGCAAGAGCCCCAGCACGAGGTTGAGCACCGCGTCACGGCGCAGCCGGTAGAGGACATCGCCGCCGCCCGTCGGATCAAAAAGCGGCAGGTTGATCCACACGTTGAACGGCCCGCTGCGCGTGGGCCAGCCAAGAAACCGCACGAAGACGGCAAAGACCAGCACCATGCCGATCGACAGCGCATAGGCCAGCGCCGAGGCCCAGCGCAGCATTCCGGACAGCCCCGCTTCGGCCTCCCCCGGCAAGAGCACCACCACCAACCGGACGGGCGAGAACGAGAAATCGAGGATATCCGCCAGACGCTCCGCCACACCGTTCACCCCAGTCGAAACGGCGGAGGGCACCACCTGGCCGCGCAACATGATCGACAGCGCGACCAGGATCGCGGCAAGCGTGAAGAAGCGCAGCCGGTTATAGGGTGGGGCAAAGCGGAATTCGAGCATGCCGGGATAGCGCGAATTGTATTCCATCGCGGTAAAGACCGCCGCCAGGAGCGCCAGCACGAGCACGATCTGCGCGGTCCCCCGATGCGTGAACGGAATCAACAACGCCGGCGTCGCCACCAGCATGGCCATCAGGAGTGCCCGCGCCAATGCGCCAGGTGTCTGGAAGACCACCGCTCTTTCCCCTTCATCCCGACCGGTCGCGATACGTTGCCGCGCCCTTGTGTCGTTTTGATCCCACCAAATGTGGCGGGCTGCCTCATTGCTGCCCTATTCTTGCCGCGTTTCCTCTAATGCCGCAAGGCACGGGATCAGCCAACAAAAAACATGGGGCAATTTCGTGGCAGGACTGGTGCAGGAATACATCAATGCATCGGAAAATTTTGGCGCGATTCCCGTCGATTACATCATGTTGTGGTCCGCAGCGGCGCGACCACCACACACCGCGATCCACCCCGCCGCGCGGCGGGGTGGAAACCGTTAGCCGCGTCAGACCCAGGGGCGCGCCTGCGTGGCGCGGGCCTCGAAGGCGTCAATCGCGGCGGATTTTTCCAGCGTCAGCCCGATATCGTCGAGCCCTTCGAGCAGGCAATGCTTCTTGAACGCGTCCACCTCGAAGGAAAACACCTCGCCATCGGAGGTCGAGACGGTCTGCGCCTCGAGGTCCACCTCGATGCGGGCATTGGCGCCCTTCTCAGCCTCTGTCATCAACACATCGACCTGTTCCTGCGGAAGGGCGATGGGCAGGATGCCGTTCTTGAAGCAGTTGTTGTAGAAGATATCCGCATAGGAGGGCGCGATGATGCAGCGGATGCCAAAATCCTTGATCGCCCAGGGCGCGTGCTCGCGGCTCGATCCGCAGCCAAAATTGTCGCCCGCGACGAGAATCTGCGCCTCCCGATATTGCGGTTTGTTCAGCACGAAATCAGGGATTTCATTGCCGTCATCGTCATAGCGCATCTCGTCGAAGAGATTGACGCCCAGCCCCGAGCGCTTGATCGTTTTCAGGAACTGCTTGGGGATGATCATGTCGGTATCGACATTGATCAGCGGCAGCGGCGCGGCGATGCCGCTGAGTTTTTCGAACTTTTCCATCACATCATCTCCCGAACATCAGTCAGCCGACCGGTCACCGCCGCCGCCGCCGCCATGGCGGGGCTCATCAGGTGGGTGCGCCCGCCGCGGCCCTGGCGGCCCTCGAAATTGCGGTTGGACGTGGCCGCGCAGCGCTCACCCGGCGAGAGCTGATCGGGGTTCATCGCCAGGCACATGGAACAGCCCGCAAGCCGCCATTCGAACCCTGCCTCCTTGAAGATATCGGCCAGGCCCTCTTCCTCGGCCTGTGCCCGCACGAGACCCGAGCCCGGCACGATCATGGCGCGCAGGCCCTCCTTGATCTTCTTGCCCTTGAGGATTTCGGCAGCGGCGCGCAGGTCCTCGATGCGGCCATTGGTGCACGAGCCGATGAAGACGGTGTCGATCTCGACCTCGCTCAGCTTCTGCCCTGGCTTCAGCCCCATGTAGTCGAGCGCGCGTTTCGCCGCGTCGACCTTGCCGCCGGTGAAGCTCGACGGATCGGGCACCTCGGCGGTGATCGGCAACACGTCCTCGGGGCTTGTGCCCCATGTGACGACCGGCGTGATCTCCTCGCCCTTCAGCGTCACCACCTTGTCCCAATGGGCATCATCGTCGGAATAGAGCGTCTTCCACCACTCCATCGCCATTTCCCACTGCGCGCCCTTGGGCGTATGGGGGCGGCCCTTGATATACTCAAAGGTCACCTCGTCCGGCGCGATCAGGCCCGCGCGCGCCCCGCCCTCGATGGCCATGTTGCACACGGTCATGCGGCCTTCCATCGACAGCGCGCGAATGGCCTCGCCGCAATACTCGATCACGTGGCCGGTACCGCCCGCGGTGCCGGTGGCGCCGATCACCGACAGGGTGATGTCCTTGGCGGTCACGCCGGGCGAGAGCTTGCCGGTGATCTCCACCTTCATGTTCTTGCCCTTGCGCTGGATCAGCGTCTGCGTGGCCAGTACATGCTCCACCTCGCTGGTGCCGATGCCATGCGCCAGCGCGCCGAAGGCGCCGTGCGTGGCGGTGTGGCTGTCGCCGCAGACCACGGTCATGCCCGGCAGGGTCCAGCCCTGCTCAGGTCCGACGATATGCACGATGCCCTGGCGGATATCGTTCACCGGGTAATAGTTGATGCCGAAATCCTGTGCGTTCTTGTCCAGCGCCTCCACCTGGATGCGGCTCTCGGGGTTCTCGATCCCCTTCACCCGGTCAGGCGTGGTGGGCACGTTGTGATCGGGCACGGCAATGGTCTTTTCCGGCGCACGCACGGCGCGCCCCGCCATGCGCAGCCCTTCGAATGCCTGCGGGCTGGTGACCTCGTGGACGAGGTGGCGGTCGATATACAGAAGACAGGTGCCGTCGTCGGCCTCGTGGGCCAGATGGGCATCCCAGATCTTGTCGTAGAGTGTCTTGGGGGACATGGGTCCTCTCCCGTTGCTGATGGCTGCGGTCGGATGGAAAGCAGGGCGCGCGCCGTCAGAGACGCGCCAGCACAGAGTGCTGCGCACCAAAGAAGCGCCAAGGCAGGCGCGCGCGATCATCCATGTCGAACACCCGGGTCATGCCTCGCAGATACAGCGCCGCCGCCCCGCTATCAAGAGGCCGCCCGCACCAGGCTTCTCCTGGCCGCAAATATCCTGCAAATACCCCGGTGGCAGCGGCCCCCGCTTCCGGACACCGCCAGCCCCTTCAGGCCGCCTCGTGCCGCAGGATCGCCGCCTCCGACGGACTGAGGCAACGCCGCGCGTACCCGCCATAAAGATGCGGCTCCTGTCCCAGATTTGGGTCGAGCGCCAGCAGCCGCGCACGATCCGCCTCGGTGAGCGTCGAGAGCGCCGCGCTCGCCGGGTGAAAGCTCTCGGTCTCCACGCCGTTGGCCCAGATGATCTCGTGCCCGGGCAGGAGCAGGTGGATATAGGTCACCTCGCGCGATGCCAGGTCGACGGCAACGCTGTCGTTGTTGATGAGATCGCGCGCCATCACCAGCACCTCGGGAGTGTTGAACAGCGACCGCGCCACCTCGCCACGCACCAGCATACGATGCTCAGGACTCACCAGCAGCGTGGCGTCGGGCACGTCGCTGCCCAGCGCGCCCGCGCGCAGCCGCACCGGGCGCAATCGCGGCATCGCGAAGAGCCGCGCCCCCGTCATGCGGCGGCTGCCGACCCAGCGGATATCCTGCACGCCGCTGTCACGGGTCTGCACCCGGTCGCCCTCACGCAATTCTTCCACAAGTCGCGGGCCCTCGGGCGTCTCGATCCGTGTGCCGGGGGTGAAACAGATCACGCCACCCGATGCCGGGCTTGTCGCCGCGCCTTGCATCCCGTCGAGCGAATGATGGACCACCCACATCTCTGTGCGCTGCGGCGGAAATTCGTCGAGAAACATCAGCAGGGGCTGCGCGCTACCCTCGACCTCGATCACCGTGACCGTGTAACTGCGCAGCCCGTCAGTGACCACGAAGCCCAGGTCGCTCATCGGCTCGTCTACCTCGATGCGCTCCAGGTCACGCCGCCCGCTGATCGCCGCGCCGACCAGCCGCCGCACCATCCGAGCCGCGCGCCTGCGCTGCACGGTCTCGCCCCGCGCCATATCCAGCCGCAACAGATTGGGCGGGCCGTCCACGCGCACCGCCTCGCCCTGCCAGGACCATGTCATCCCGACAGACATGGCCTGCGGCGGCAATGCGCGCTGACCATCCAGTTCCGTTTGCGACCAGGAGATGACGAACGTGCCACGAAAGCCCGTTCCCATGCCTGATACCTGCCTCTCGTCTTTTTTTATTGGCTTGACAGTAGCAAATCTGATCCGCCCTGCAAACCCGGGTTTGCAAATTTTTAGAATCGCAGCCGGAATTGCAGCGATCCGACCACCTGTCCCTCGCGCTGCCCCTCGAATTCCTCGCCGAGCCAGGTCACGCCGTAGAAGAGCGCGCCGCCGCCCTGCCCTTCCCAGTGGACCCCGCCGCGCACCCGCGTGCGCGTTTCCTCGACCTGCACGCCGCTGCGCGACGGCAGCAATTCGCTGTCCTCGACATGGGCGATATCGGCCCCGAGGATGAAGGCATAGCCGGGCGCATCCTCGCGTACCACCCGGTAGCGCTGGCCAGTCACCGGCTCGCGCACAAGCAACTCACCCCGGGTGAGGTTGCCGATGGTAATGTCGGCCCCTGCGCGTACCAATGTCTCGATCCCGGCCCGCGCCTCGGCAAAGGGCCGCAGCCGCACGCCCCCCAGATCGAAGCTGCGCCCCGCCTCGACCACGGCGGTGGGGTGAAACCCGTCGCTCACCTGGTTGCGCCGCACGCCTGCTGACAGGTCGTCGCCGCCCACGATGTCGTGAAGAAAGCCCTGGAAATCGTCGAGCCCTGTTTGCGGTCCGGTCACCACGAGATCCGCGCCCACCGCGTATTCCATACCTGCGCGCGCGATGTGGCTGTGCAGCCCGAGGCTCAGCGCCCCGGCAAAGGGGCGATCCCCCGGCGCCGGGGTCGACACGTCGTCCGGCGCGATGATCTCGCCATTGAAGCGAAGCTCCAGCATCTCGCCCAGCCGTGCGGGCGCCGTTCCGTTCCAGCCCGGCGCGTAAACGCGGCTCGATGCGACCGACCCGCTGCGCCAGCGATCATGCCCGTCGCCGATAATGTCATTGGTGAAGACGAGGCCATAGCCGACGCGATAGCGGCCCTCCGCCTGCGCGGCCCCCGTCACGACAAGGCAAACCCCGAGGGCCCATGCAAAAAGACGCACCATCGCGCGTGCTCCTATCCGATGCCCCCCCGGGCAAGACAAGGTGTAGCACCGACACGGGGCAGTATTCCAGCGAAACCGTGGCATGGAGGGGGCAATTCGAAACGACACCTCACATCCTCGAACCTGGCCCTAGGACCTCCCGACGCCCCGCGCTCCGCCCGAAGAGTTCCCCGCTTTCGCGGAGATGACGGAAGCGATCACAGCGCCCGCATCCAGAACTGCAGATCGTGGTCGATCTCGGTCGTCCGGTCGATATCCTTCCAACGGAACTGCGCCACCGCCCCCGTGACCGGCGCATAGCCACGCTTGCGCCAAAAGGCGTCGAGCGGGCGATAGCCCTCGGGGCGCAGGGGATGATCCACCGGGCGAACCACCCCGCAGAACGCGCAATGCGTCCGCCCCAGGGCGCGGGCATGCGCCTCGCGCGCGTCAAAGAAACGGTGCCCGACCCCTTGCCCGCGATACTCGGGCAGCAGAACGCTCTCGGCGCAGTAGAATATCTGCGTGAGCGGCACGCCACAGCCGGCCAGCGCCGCGCCGAAATCATCGGCGTGGTCCTCCATCGGAGTGCCGGTCGCCGCGCCCACCAGCCGATCGCCATCCCAGGCCCCCACGAGGATCGCGTCGTCGCTGTCGCGATAGACCTGAAGATAGCCTTCCTCGTAGGCGAGATCACCGTCATAGAGATAGGGAAAGGTGCGAAATACCTCGATCCGCAGCCGCGCCACCCCGGGCAGCGCCTCGGCCAGCGCCGCGCCCGTAAGCCGCGCCACCCGGATCATGCCGCGACCTGCCGCATCCAGTCGGCGAGGTTGTAATAGGTCACCACCCGCGTGATGTGCCCGTCCTCGAGCGAAAAGAACGAACCGGCAGGCAGCCGGTAGGTCTGCCCCCGCGCCTCGGGCAGGCCCTCGTCCGTTGCCAGATAGGTGCCGTTGACGATGTATTCGGCCGCCGCCCGCGTGCCGCCTTCGGCCTCGAAGATGACCATGTCGGTCAATTCCTCGCGGTAGCAGTGGCTCATATGGTCGCAAAAGGCGCGAAAGGCGTCTTTGCCGGTGCGTACCTGTCCCTCGTTCACGAAATGGCGCACGTCGTTGCTCAGGCAGGCGAGCATTCCCTCGACGTCGCCGTGGTTGAAAGCCTCGAAATAGGCGCGCACGGTTTCGCTCATGCGGTCTCCTCCTCCTCGTCGGGCGGCCCCCATCGCTCGATCAGGTGGCCGACGATCTGGTCGCGTGTCTTGCGATACGCTTCGAGCCGCGCCTCGCGGGTTTGCGCAAGCCCGGTTGGGTCCATGATCGGCCAATAAACGACATCGAGGTGAAAAAACCGCGTGAGATCGAGCGCGCGGCGTTGGCTTGCCGGGCTCAGCGCGACGATGAGATCGAAGGACGACAGATCGTCGCCCCACTGCTCCATCTCGTCAAAGCTGCGCGAGCGGTGGCGTTCCAGCTCGACTCCAATCTCGCGGCACACGGCGATCGCGAAACCGTCGATATCCATGTCGCTCTTGACACCCGCCGATTGCACGTAGGTCTCGGTGCCATAGAATTTCTTCATGATGCCCTCGGCCATCGGCGAGCGCACGGCGTTGTGATCGCAGCAGAACAGCACCGATTGCGGCAAGGGCGCTGGCATCCGCTCAGCCTCCGTGATGCAACACACAGATGAGCGTAAAGAGGCGGCGCGCGGTGTCGGAGTCGACCTCCGCCTTGCCCTCCAGCCGTTCGGCCAGCACGCGCGCCCCCTCGTTGTGGATGCCGCGCCGCGCCATGTCGATGGTTTCGATCTGGGAGGGGGGCATGTTCTTGACCGCGTCGAAATAGCTCTCGCAGATGGCCCAGTAATCCTTGACCACCTGCCGGAATGGCGACAGTGACAAGTGGAACTCGACCGCCGGTTCACCATCCTTGGTGCGGATGTCGAAGACCAGCCGCTTTTCGCGGATCGCGAGCCCTACGCGATAGGGACCATCGGGCACGACCCGGTCATCGCGCACCGGCAGGGCAAAGCTGTTTTCCTCGATGAGGTCATACATCGCCACCTTGCGTTCCTGCTCGATCTCGGGCGTGGGCGGCGGCAGGTTGGCGTCATCCAACTCGATATGGCAAATCCGGCTCATGGTGTCCCCCGTTCGGGCCTTCTCTTGCCTGTCCCTAGCCCAGCGGCGCGCAGCGGGCAATCGGCTCCGGTGCCCTGCCACACGGAATGCCACTTTGCGTCACCCGACTGCCACGCCCGCCCCTCAATGGTCGCAATTTTGGTGCGCAGGAGCATATTATTGCCCTGATCGAATGGCATATTGTCCGCAGATCAGGAATAATGACACGACCCGCATGGCCAAACTGACCAAGGCCACAGGCAAGGTGCGGGCGATAAACGGGGCGCTCTGATGCTCGAGTTCGAAAACGTCTCCAAGTCCTTCTGGACGGGAACACAGCACAAGGTGATCCTGGAGAAGGTATCGTTTCGCGTCGAGATCGGGCGCAGCCTTGGCATCCTCGCGCCCAACGGCACCGGCAAGACGACGGTCATCAACATGATGGCAGGGCTGGAAAAACCCGACGAGGGCGTGATCCGGCGCGGCTGCCGCATCTCGTTCCCGCTGGGCTTCATGGGCGGGGTGGTCTCGCGCCTGTCGGCCAAGGAAAACGCCCGCTACATCGCCCAACTCTACGGCATCGACCCCGATTACGTCGAAGCCTATTGCCGCTGGCTGTGCGGGTTGGGCGAGTATTTCGACCAGCCGCTCGGCACCTATTCCTCGGGGATGCGCGCGCGGTTCAGCTTCGCGCTCATGCTGGCGCTTGATTTCGACATGTATCTCATCGACGAGGGTATGCCCGGCACCACCGATGTCGAATTCAATCGCAAGGCCGGCCAAATCCTGCAAGAAAGGCTGCGCACCACCACGATCATCATCGTCTCGCACGATCCGCGCGTGCTTGAGAAATTCGCCAGTTCCGCCGCCGTTCTAACGGGCGGCAAGCTTTACATGTTCGACACCTTGGAAGAGGCAAGAGAGCTTTATGACTACGAAACCCAAGGTTAGCAAGTTCCGCATCCGTCGGAGCGCATCCACCGCCCCCGCCGCCGGGAGCTACGGCAACGCCGCCGAGGCACAGCCGGCGCCCGAGGCTCAGGCAGGACATGCGCCGGGCCAACAGGCGGGTCAGAAACCCGAGCCGCCCCGCGACGGCCAGATCGACCAGACCCGCGCTGAGGCGCCCGGCACCAGCATCGACGACATCCGCCGCGAGGGGCTCACGGGGCGGGAATTGCGCATGGCCCGGCGCGTGGCGCAAAAGCACGGGCTCGCCCCCACGTCGGATTTCGACGCCGTCCGCCTCCTGCGCGCCCGCGGGATCGACCCGTTCCAGCGAACCACAATGCTCGAGCTCGTCAAGGGCGACGGCGCCAAGGCGCGGGACGAGGACCGCGTGCAACTGCCTCAGACGGTGCCCGCGCCGGGCCATAATCTGCCCTCGACCGAAACCAACCCCGCAGACCGCCGCGCCGCCGAGATCGTCGGCATCCAGCGTGACATCGTCAAGCGTCGGCGTCGCAAGATGCTGTTGCTGTTCTCGCGGCTCGCGGCCTTTGTTATCCTGCCCACCTTCCTCGCGGGCTATTATTTCGCCGTGATGGCGACGCCAATGTATTCGTCCAACTCGGCCTTCCTGATCCTGTCGGCCGATGGCAGCGGCGGCGGCAAGGGCGGGCTTGGCGGCCTCCTGCCCGGCCAGTTTGCCACCGGACAGGACGCTATCGCCACGCAGGAATACCTCGAATCCAAGGATGCGATGCTGCGCCTCGACCGCGAACAGGACTATCGCGCGCATTTCAGCCAGCCGTGGATCGACCCGATCCAGCGGCTTGACCCGGATGCCAGTACCGAGGACCTCTACAGCCTGTTCCGCAACCATGTGAAGATCGGCTACGATCCCACGGAAGGCGTGATGCGCATGGAGGTGATCGCCGCCGACCCCGAGACCAGCGTGCGCTTCAACCAGCAGCTCATAGCCTATGCCGAGGAGCGCGTGGACGAGCTTAGCCGCGACAAGCGCAACGACGCGGTGAAGACCGCCGCCGAGAGCCTCGAACAGGCCAAGGCCGACCGACGCGCGGCGCAGGAACGTCTCGTCGCGCTGCAGGAAGGCAGCATCCTCGATCCCGAGGGCGAGATCGCCAGCATCCGCAGCCTCATCAACACGGTCGAGCTGCAACTTCAGGAGAAAGAGCTCGCGCTCAGCGTGCAGAACAACAACCCGCGCCCCAACACGGCCAAGGTCGAGGCGCTCGAGAGCGAGATCAACGTATTGCGCGCCGAGCTTGAACGCCAGAAGCGCCGCCTGACCGATGCAGCCTCGGGCGAAAGATCGCTCGCCTCCAAGACCGCGGCGATCCAGATGGCGCAGGCCGATCTCGCCACCGCCGACCTCGTGCTGCAATCCGCGCTCGAAACCATGCGGATGTCCGAGATCGAGGCCAACAAGCAGGTGCGCTACCTCACCGTCAGCGCGCGCCCCGTCGCCCCGCAGGAAGCCGCTTATCCCAAGGTGTTCGAGAACACCGTTCTGGCCTTCCTGATCTTTTCTGGTATCTACCTGATGATCTCGCTTACGGCGTCCATTCTGCGCGAACAGGTGTCTTCCTGATATGCAACATGTCGACCTGAACGGCCAGACGCTCGGCAACGACCGGGCGCTCACGCTCATCGCCGGTCCGTGCCAGCTCGAATCCGCCGATCACGCCCAGATGATCGCGGGCAGTCTGCAAGAGGCGTGCCACGCCGCGGGCGCCGGGCTGATCTTCAAGGGCAGCTTTGACAAGGCCAACCGCACCTCGCTCACGGGGCGGCGCGGGCTCGGTCTCGACGAGGGGCTGAAGGTGCTGCAATCGGTGAAGGACACGCTCGGCGTTCCGGTGCTGACGGATGTACACCTGCCCGATCAATGCGCGACCGTGGCCGAGGTGGTCGACGTCCTTCAAATCCCTGCGTTCCTCTGCCGCCAGACCGACCTTCTGCTCGCGGCGGGCGAGACCGGGGCAGCGATCAACGTCAAGAAGGGTCAGTTCCTGGCGCCTTGGGATATGCCCAACGTGGTGGCCAAGATCGAATCCACCGGCAACCGCCGCATCCTGCTGACCGAGCGCGGCACCTCGTTCGGCTACAACACGCTGATCGCCGACATGCGCAGCCTGCCGCAGATGGCGCGCACCGGCTACCCGGTGGTGATGGACGCCACCCATTCGGTACAGCAGCCCGGCGGGCAGGGCGGCAGCAGCGGCGGGCAGCGCGAATTCGCCCCCGTCATGGCCCGCGCGGCCGTGGCGCTCGGCGTGGCGGGGGTGTTCATCGAAACCCACGAGGCGCCCGACACCGCCCCCTCGGATGGGCCCAACATGATCCCGCTCTCCGAAATGCCCGGCCTGATCGACATGCTGATGGCCTTCGACCGGCTGGCCAAGGCCCATCCGATCACCCTCTGACCGCAGACGAGTTCCTTTCATGACCAGACCCTTGCCCACCGTCACCCCCAACACGTGGGAGTTTCTCCGCGACCCGATGATCGCGCCCACGGGTTTCCGAGAATACGACGCGCGCTGGAAATATCCCGACGAGATCAACCTGCCCGGCATCACCGCCCTCGGCCTCGGCCTCGGTACGCAGATACGCGCGCACGGGATCGACCCGGTGATCGCGGTCGGCAACGATTACCGGGACTACTCGCTCGCCATCAAGAATGCGCTGATCCTCGGGCTGATGCAGGCGGGCATCCACGTAAAGGACATCGGCCCGTGCCTGTCGCCGATGGCCTATTTCGCACAGTTCCACCTCGATGCTCCGGCGGTGGCGATGGTCACCGCCTCGCACAATCCCAACGGCTGGACCGGCGTCAAGATGGGGTTTGAGCGGCCCCTGACGCATGGCCCAGACGAGATGGCGGAACTCCGCGATATCGTGCTGGAGGGACGCGGGCAGCCGCATGCGGGCGGCGGCTACGAATTCGTCGATGGCGTGCGCGAAGCCTATCTCGATGATCTTGCGGGCGATTTCCGCATGACCCGCAAGCTGCGCGTCGTCTGCGCCACCGGCAACGGCACGGCCTCGGCCTTTGCGCCGGAGTTGTTCGAGCGCATCGGGGTCGAGGTGATCCCCTCGCACAACCGGCTCGATTACACCTTCCCCCACTACAACCCCAACCCCGAGGCGATGGAGATGCTCCACGACATGGCCGCGACCGTGCGCGCCATCGGGGCGGATTTCGCGCTCGGCTTCGACGGCGACGGGGACCGTTGCGGCGTGGTGGATGACGAGGGCGAGGAGATCTTCGCCGACAAGGTGGGGGTCATCATGGCGCGGGATATCAGCGCGCTCTACCCCAACGCCACCTTTGTCGCGGACGTGAAATCCACCGGGCTCTTCGCCTCGGACCCGGTCCTGCGCCAGAACGGCGCCAAGGCCGATTACTGGAAAACCGGCCACAGCCACATGAAACGGCGCGTCAAGCAGCTCGGCGCGCTGGCAGGGTTCGAGAAATCAGGGCACTATTTCTTCGCCGAGCCGGTGGGGCGCGGCTACGATTGCGGGCTGCGCGTGGCTGTAGAAATCTGCAAGCTGATGGACCGCAATCCGTCCATGTCCATGTCGGACCAGCGCCGCGCGCTGCCGCAGACGTGGGCTACCCCCACCATGTCGCCATATTGCGCCGATACAGAAAAATATAGCGTTCTCAAGAGGATCGTCGCGCGGCTCGTGGCGATGCAGGAGGCGGGCGAGACCGTGGCCGGGCGCCCCATCGCGGAGGTGGTCACGGTCAACGGCGCACGGGTCATCCTCGACAACGGCTCATGGGGGTTGGTGCGGGCCTCAAGCAACACACCCAACCTCGTGGTGGTCTGCGAGAGCGGCGAGAGCGAGGCAGAGATGCGCGCGATCTTTGCCGATATCGACGCAGTGATCCGCACCGAGCCGGGCGTGGGCGCCTACGACCAGACGATCTGAAACAGCCCTGCGGACTGCCGGGCCCTGCACCAGATCCGCGGTGCCGGACCAGGTGCAGGCCGTCTAAGTCACGTAATGCACCTGGTCGAATTCCCGCCGCCAACCTGTCGTTTCGGCGCGCGAACCTGCAGGTTCGGGGCTGCGCAGCGCGCGGGCGATAAACCGGGCCATAAGCGGGGCATGATCGGGTGTCACCCCGCGACGGACAAGCTCGGGCGTGCCGATGCGCAGGCCGTTCATGTCGCCCGATACCGGGGCTACGGGCAGGCCGATGCCACAGGCGAGAAAGCCCGCCTGCCGCAGGTGCCGCGCCGCCGCCTGCCCGCCACCGAACGCGGCGGCCTCGAGCGCGAACTGGTGCGAGCGGGTGGCCACACCCCGGGTCTTGAACACCGGCAGCCCCTCGGCCTCCATCGCGTCGGCCAGGGCCTGGGCCACGGCGACCATCTGCGCGGCGTAGGCGTGGCCGTGGGTTTTCCAGTCGCACAGCGTGATGGCGAGCGCGGCGGATTTGGCAGCGTCGAAATTGGCGGTGAGGCCGGGAAAGGCGATGGCGTCGAGCCGCTCGGCAAGACCCGCGTCGTTGGTGACAATGAGGCCGCCCGCCGGGCCGCCGAGGCTCTTGTAGGTGCTCATCGTCATCAGGTGTGCACCCTCGGCCAAGGGGTTCTTCCATGCGCCCCCGGCAATGATGCCGCATTGATGTGCGGCGTCAAACAGGAGGTGCGCGCCGACCTCGTCGGCGATGCCGCGCACCTCGGCAACGGGGTGTTCCGTCAGGTTGAGCGATGCGCCAAGCGTGATGAGCCGGGGCCGCGTCTCGTGGGCAAGGGCGCGCAGGGCGTCCACGTCAACGGTATAGCCGTCGGTCGCCACCGGGGCCTCAATGATGCGCAAGCCATAGAGCCCGGCACAGCCCGGCCCGTGGTGGGTGACATGCCCGCCGATGGCGGCGGGGGGCGCGATGATCGTGTCGCCGGGCTGGCAGGTGGCCATGAAGCCCATGAGGTTGGCGATGGCGCCGGAGGGGGTGCGGATCTCGGCGTAGCGCGCGCCGAAAACCTCGGCCGCGAGCCCGGCCGCGATCACCTCGATCTCTTCGATCGCCTCCAGCCCGGTCTCGTACTTGTCGCCGGGATAACCCAGCGAGGGGCGAGAGCCGAGCCCCGAGGCCAGCAGCGCCTCGGCGCGGGGGTTCATGACGTTGGTGGCGGGATTGAGGTTGAAGCACTCGTCATCGTGGATGCGACGGTTCTCCACGGCCAGCGCCTCGATGCGGGCGGCGATGGTGTCCGCGTCCTGAGCGGCGGTGCGGGTGGCGATGGTCTGGACAAGGTCCTCGCAAGGACCGGGCACCCAGTCGCGGCGGGCAAGGGGCATGGGGCGTCTCCTTTGGTGGTCGGGCGATACTCTGCGCGCGATGCGCGGCGGGCGCAAACCGGAAATGGCAGGGATGGGCATGGGTGCCGGTTCTGGCCTTGGGCAGTCGTTGCCGTGAGCCGCGCCATCGACAGGCCGCGGGCTGGCGATCCGACGGAATTTCAGGGCGCTTTATGCCTGCCGAATCCGAAAAACCTGTAATCGGTGCGCGAGCTTAGACAAATCGCCAGTCCGGGGGGCGGCCTGGCGATGGCGCGGCGGGCTTCGCCCTCGATTCCGCGCCGGGGGCAAGAACCGAACCGTCCGGCTCAAGGCCAATCGCAACCTTCACGGCGCGTTCGGCCACAGGCGGCTTCGTCCCGCGGAGCTGTTCCCGGGCCCTGATCCGGCGATCAAGGAGACAGCAGAGGCAGGCGCGGCCCCGGTCCCGATGTCCCGGCGTTTCGTGCCGGGGAGACGCCAAACCGTACTGGCCATTCCCTTGTCGCTGCGTTATCTGGCACGGGTTGAGACAAGGGGGCGCGCGATGTCTGAGAGAGCCGCATTCGAGACGCCGGGGCCGGTGGAATCCGATCTGAGCCACGCGATCTCTCCGACCGAGGAGATCATTGCCGAAATCGCCGCGGGGCGGATGGTGATCCTCGTCGATCACGAGGACCGCGAGAACGAGGGCGACCTGGTGATCGCCGCCGAATTCGCCACGCCGGAGGCGGTGAATTTCATGGCCACCCACGGGCGCGGCCTCATTTGCCTGCCGATGACACCGGAGCGGATCGACCGGCTGGGTCTGCCGATGATGGCGGTGAACAACTCTTCGCGCCACGAGACCGCGTTCACCGTCTCGATCGAGGCGCGCGAGGGCGTGAGCACCGGCATTTCCGCCCAAGACCGGGCGCTGACCATCGCCACCGCGATCAACGAGCAGAACACGCACGCCCATATCGCCACGCCGGGGCATGTTTTCCCGCTGCGCGCGCGGCGCGGCGGGGTGCTGGTGCGCGCAGGCCACACCGAGGCGGCGGTGGATATCGCGCGGCTGGCGGGGCTGAATCCGGCAGGCGTGATCTGCGAGATCATGAAGGAGGATGGCAGCATGGCGCGGCTGCCCGACCTGATCGAGTTCGCCGCCGAGCATAACCTCAAGATCGGCACCATCTCGGACCTGATCGCCTATCGCCACCGCCACGACAACCTGGTGATCGAGACCGGGCGCGAGCGCGTCACCTCGTGCCACGGCGGCGAATGGGACATGCGCATCTTCGCCGACCAGATCACCGGGACCGAGCATGTCGTGCTGACCAAGGGCAACGTGACCGACGGCGAACCCGTGCTGACGCGGGCGCATGCGCTCAACGCGCTGGAGGACGTGCTGGGCATCGGCGCGCAGGCGGGCCACGGCCCGGCGGGCAAGCTGCCGCGCGCGATGGAGATCATCGCCCGCGAGGGGCGCGGCGCGGTGTTCCTGTTCCGGCAGCCCCGGCCCAAGCTGGCCGGCGAGATGGCCGACGAGGATGCTCCGCGCACGATCAAGCATACCGGGCTTGGCGCGCAGATCATGGCGGTGCTGGGGATTCACCGGCTGGTGCTGCTGACCGACAGCCCCGATACGCGCTACCTGGGCCTCGATGCCTATGGCATCACCATCGAGGGCACGCACCCGCTGAGCAAGGAGTGAGGACATGGCCGAGCACGAATACACCATGCCGCGCGCCGAATTCGACGCGCCGGTGAAGCTGCTCATCGTGGTGGCGCCGTTCTACCGCGACATCGCCGACAACCTGATCAAGGGCGCGGTTGCCGAGATCGAGGCCACGGGCGCGACCCACGAGATCGCCGAGGTGCCCGGCGCGCTGGAGCTGCCGACGGCCATCGGGATTGCCGAGCGGATGTCCAACTTTGACGGCTACGTGGCGCTGGGCTGCGTGATCCGGGGCGAAACCACGCATTACGAGACGGTGTGCAATGACAGCTCGCGCGGGCTGATGCTGTTGGGGTTGCAGGGGCTGTGCATCGGCAACGGTATCCTGACGGTGGAGAACCGCGCGCAGGCAGAGGTGCGCGCCGATCCGGGCGAGATGAACAAGGGCGCGGGCGCCGCGGCGGCGGCCTTGCATCTGGTGGCACTGGCCCGTAAATGGGGCGGCCCGCGCAAGGGGGTGGGATTCAAGCCCGCCACCGACGAGTACCGCATCGCGGGCGAGACGAAGGACGACCCCAAGGCATGAGCGACGACAGCGCCCCGGCACGGCCGGGCAGACACAGCATGAAATCCGCGGCCCGGCTCTATGCCGTGCAGGCGCTCTACCAGATGGAGCAATCGGGACAGGGCAGCGACGCGGTGCGGCGCGAGTTTCTCGAGCATCGTTTCGGTGCCGAGATCGACGAGGGCGTGGAGATGGCCGAGGGCGATGCCGGGCTATTCGGGCTGATCCTCGACGAGGCGGTGAACTGGCAGGGCAAGATCGACCAGATGACCGATCGCGCGCTGGTGGCGAAATGGCCAATCGCGCGGATCGACCCGGTTCTGCGCGCGCTGTTTCGCGCCGCTGGGGCCGAGATGGGCCAGAAGGGCACGCCGCCCAAGGTGGTCATCATGGAATATGTCGAGGTGGCCAAGGCGTTCTATCCCGAGGGGCGCGAGCCGAAATTCGTCAATGCCGTGCTCGACCACATGGCGCGCGAGGCGCGGCCCGAGGCGTTCTGAGGCGCTGACCGCTGCTCGCTGTCCGCCCGGTCAGCCGTTTTCGCGCAGGATGCCGCCCGCGAGGTAGAGCGAGCCGCAGATCAGGATGCGCGCGCGCGGCACCCGGGCGACGATCTCCTCCACCGCCGCCAGCGCGCTTTCAGCCATCCGCGCGTCCATCCCGACGCCGCGCGCGGCCTGCGCCGTGGCATCGGCGGGCAGGGTGTTGGCCTCGCCGGGAATGGACACGGCGGTGAGGCCCTGCGCCACCCGCGCCAGCGGCGCGAGGTAGCCCGAGACATCCTTGGTGTTGAGCATCCCGCAGACGAGGTAGGTGGGCCGGGGGGCAAGGCCCGCAAGGTGCCGCGCCAGTGCGTGCCCGGCGGCGGGGTTGTGCCCGCCGTCGAGCCAAAGCTCCGCGTCGCCCGCCGCGTCCACCAGCGGACCCCATGCCAGCCGCTGCATCCGCGCGGGCCATTCGGCCCGCGTGACCGCGCCTTCGAGCGCCGCCTCGCCCAGCCCCAGCGCCCGCAGCGCGGCCAGCGCGATACCCGCGTTCTCCACCTGGTGCGCGCCGGGCAGGTTCGGCAGCGGCAGGTCGCACAGGCCGTGCTCGTCCTGGTAGACGAGCCGCCCGCGCTCCTGCTGCACATTCCAGTGCTGGCCATGGGCCAGCAGCGGCGCGCCCAGCCGTGCGGCGCGCGCCTCGATCACGTCCATCGCCGCGTCGTCCTGCGGGCCGACGACGCACGGCACGAGGCGCTTGATAATCCCAGCCTTCTCGCCCGCGATCGCGGCCAGCGTGTCGCCGAGGAAGCCTTCGTGATCCATCGACACCGGGGTGATGACCGTGAGCGCGGGCCGTGCGATCACGTTGGTCGCATCGAGCCGTCCGCCAAGCCCCACCTCCAGCAGCGTGTAATCCGCCTCGACCCGCGACATGGCGAGGAGGGCTGCGCAGGTGGTGATTTCGAAATAGGTGATCGGCACGCCACCATTGGCGGCCTCGCACTCGTCAAGCACCGCCGTCAGGTGATCCTCGGCGATCAGGTCCCCGGCCAGCCGGATGCGTTCATGAAACCGTGCCAGGTGCGGCGAGGTATAGGCGTGGCAGGTCTTTCCCGCCACCTCGATCCCCGCCCGGATCATGGCGAGCGTCGAGCCCTTGCCGTTGGTGCCCGCGATGTGGATCACCGGCGGCAGCCGATCCTGCGGATTGCCCAGCGCATCAAGAAGCCGCCACATGCGGTCGAGCGTCAGGTCGATGATCTTGGGGTGCAGCGCCATCATCCGCGACAGGATGAGGTCCGATGTGGCCGCGCTCATTTTTCCGCGTCGTCCGTGGCCTGTGCCTCGATCGCGAGCGGCGCGGGTGCGGGCAGGTCGGCCTTCACCGCGGGCGGCAGGCCCATCAGCATGCGGGTGATGGTGATCAGGTCATCGCGCAACTCGGTGCGTGGCGTCACCCGGTCGAGCATCCCGTGCTCGAGCAGGTATTCGGCACGCTGGAAACCCTCGGGCAGCTTCTCCCGGATGGTCTGTTCGATCACGCGCGGCCCGGCGAAACAGATCAGCGCGTTCGGCTCGGCGATGTGCACATCGCCCAGCATGGCGTAGGAGGCGGTGACGCCGCCGGTGGTGGGATGGGTCAGCACCACGATGTAGGGCAGCCCGGCCTCGCGCAACATCTGCACCGCCACGGTGGTGCGCGGCATCTGCATGAGGGACAGGATGCCCTCCTGCATCCGCGCGCCGCCCGCCGCGGAAAACAGGATCAGCGGGCGCTTGAGCTGCACCGCCTGCTCGGCGGCGGCGATGATCGCGTTGCCCACATACATGCCCATCGACCCGGCCATGAAGCTGAAATCCTGCGCCGCCGCGACGATCGGCGTGCGACCGATCTCGCCGGTGGCAACGAGCATCGCCTCCTTCTCGCCGGTGGTTTTCTGTGCTGTGCGCAGCCGGTCGGGGTATTTTTTCTGGTCGCGGAATTGCAGCGGGTCGGGCGTGGGCGCGGGCACCGCCACCTCGGTAAACACGCCCCCGTCGAACAGCGCGGCAAAGCGCGCGCGCGGCGTGATCCCCATGTGGTAGCCGCAACTGGTGCAGACGTTGAGATTGCCGGACAACTCGCGGTGAAACAGCATCGTCCCGCACTCGTCGCATTTCGTCCACAGGTTCTCGGGCATCTCGCGGCGCGAGAAGATCGAGTTGATGCGCGGGCGCACGTAATTGGTGATCCAGTTCATCGCGGGCCGGGTCCTGTCGCTGATCCTGCCCTCACTTAAGCGGGCGGCGCACGAAATGCAATCAGCCGCGCAGGGCCAGCCGGATCGCCAGCCAGCTACAGAGCAGCATCAGGATATCCGTGGGCAGGACCGCCAGCACCGCGCCCTCTTCGCCCAGCGAGAAGGGAAAGACATAGAGCGCCAGCCCGTCGAACTGCCCCTTCGGCGCGGCCACGAGGATGGCGCTGAAATTGTTGACGAAATGCAGCGCCGTAGCCGGCCCCAGCGTGCCGAACCGTGCGGTCAGATCGGCGGCGGCCAGCCCGAACCCCGTGGCCCAGACCATCACCAGCCAGCCATTCGCGCCGTAGGTAACACTGTCGAAATGCAGCAGCCCGAAGCCGAGCGCGGGCAGCGACATCCAGATCACCGGCGAGGTGAAGCGCGCGGCAAGCTGGGTTTGCAGGTAGCCGCGAAACGCCACCTCCTCGGCGAAGACCTGGCAAAACAGCCCGGCAATCCCCAACGGCAGCAGCATCGCCCATGTCGCGGCGGCAAGGTTGCGCTCGAGCGCCATCGCCTCGGGCAGGGGCACGAGGGCAATGATGGCGTGGAGCGCCGCAACCGCGAGTAACGCCCGCCCGAACTGCCGCGTCGCGCGCGGCAGCGGCCCCACGAGGCTCATGAGGCCCCGCCGGTGCACCGCGCGCAGACTGAGTGCGAGCGCCACGATCAGCAGGCCGAAGGTGGCGAGATTGATCAGCACGCCCGTGGGCGTCGTCGCCGTCTCGACCCCGGGCACGATCCGGGCCCAGCGCTCGACACCGAATATCACCGGCAACAGCCCCGACCACATGATGCTCAACAGGAAGAACAGGGCCACGGTCAGGCAGATACCCGCCGCCAGCCGCCCCAGTCCTGCGGAGGGGCGTGCGGGGGCGACCAGGATCTCGTGGGCGGCGTAACGCATGGCGGGCACGCTAGCGGGGTGCGGGTGGGGGTGCAATCGGCTTGCCCCGCGCCGCGCGCTGGCCTAGACCGGATGCCAGCCGAAAATCGCCAGCCAATCCCGAGAGGCCCCAGATGACCCGCTTCGACAAGTCCAAACTGCCCAGCCGCTACGTGACCGAGGGCTCCGCGCGCGCCCCGCACCGGTCCTACTACTACGCGATGGGCATGACCGAGACCGAGATCCATCAGCCCCTCGTCGGCGTCGCAACCTGCTGGAACGAGGCCGCACCGTGCAACATCGCGCTCAGCCGCCAGGCGCAGGCCGTCAAGGGCGGCGTCAAGGAGGCGCATGGCACCCCGCGCGAGTTTACCACCATCACCGTCACCGACGGAATCGCGATGGGCCACGAGGGGATGCGCTCGAGCCTCGCCAGCCGCGAGGCCATCGCCGACACGGTGGAGCTGACCATGCGCGGTCATTGCTACGACGCGCTGGTGGGGCTGGCGGGCTGTGACAAGTCGCTGCCCGGGATGATGATGGCCATGGTGCGGCTCAACGTGCCGTCGGTGTTCATCTATGGCGGCTCGATCCTGCCGGGCCGCGCGCCGCAGGTGGACGAGATTCCCGAGGATTTCCGCTCGCGCGATCTGACGGTGCAGGACATGTTCGAGGCGGTCGGCCGCAACCAGAACGGCACGCTGTCGGATGCCGCGCTCGAGATGCTCGAACGTGTGGCCTGCCCCTCGGCGGGGGCCTGTGGCGGGCAGTTCACCGCCAACACGATGGCCTGCGTTTCCGAGGCGATCGGGCTGGCGCTGATGAATTCCTCCGGTATGCCCGCCCCCTACGAGAGCCGCGACCAGTATGGCGAGGCATCTGGCCGCGCGGTGATGGAGCTGTTGGCAAACAACATCCGCGCGCGCGACGTGGTCACCCGCAAGAGCCTGGAGAACGCGGCGCGCGTGGTGGCCTGCACCGGCGGCAGCACCAATGCCGGGCTGCACCTGCCCGCGATCGCCCACGAGGCGGGGATCGACTTCTTCCTCGAAGATGTCTGCGAAATCTTCCGCGACACGCCCTATTTCGTCGATCTGAAGCCGGGCGGACAATTCGTCGCCAAGGATCTCTTTGACGCGGGCGGCATCCCCGTGGTGATGAAGGAGCTGCGCAAGGCGGGGCTCATCCACGAGGATTGCATCACCGCCTCCGGCCGCTCCATCGGCGAGGAACTCGAGCTTATCACGCGCGAGGCCGATGGCCGCGTCATCCACACCATCGACGCCCCCCTCACGAAAACCGGCGGCGTCGTCGGGCTCAAGGGCAACCTCGCGCCCGAGGGGGCCATCGTCAAGGTCGCGGGTATTGCGCCCGAGCATCAGGTCTTTACCGGACCGGCGCGCGTGTTCGAATGCGAGGAGGACGCCTTTGCCGCCGTCAAGGCGCGCAGCTACGATGAGGGCGAGGTGATCGTCATCCGCAACGAGGGGCCCGCGGGCGGGCCGGGGATGCGGGAAATGCTGTCGACCACCGCCGCCCTTTCGGGGCAGGGCATGGGCAAGAAGGTGGCGCTTATCACCGATGGCCGCTTTTCGGGCGCGACGCGCGGCTTCTGCGTGGGCCATGTCGGCCCCGAGGCCGCGCAGGGCGGGCCCATCGCGCTGATCGAGACGGGCGACACGATCACCATCGACGCGATCAAGGGGCAACTGTCGGTCGATCTGTCGGACGAGGAGCTTGCCCGCCGCCGCGAGGCATGGACCGGCCCGCGCAAGACGATGTATACCGCCGGTGCGCTGTGGAAATACGCGCAGCTCGTGGGGCCGACCTACAAGGGCGCTGTCACCCATCCCGGCGCGCAGGCCGAATCCCATGTCTACGTGGATATCTGAACCCGGCGCGCGGCGCGCTCTCGCCTGCGCCGCGCTTCTGCTCGCGCTGCCCGGATGTCTCGGCCCCGTCGCCGATAACCCGCAACGCCCGGTAAAGGAGATCGTGCTTGGCGCGGGCGCGGTGCGGGTGAGCGCGCCGCGCGGCTATTGCATCGATGACGGCAGCCTGCGCAGCCTCGCCGGTGGCGGCGGCTTTGCACTGCTGGCCCCGTGCGCGCAACTGGCCGGCACGCCGGGCCAGACCGCGGCGCCAGCGCTGATGACCGTCTCGGTCATGCGGCAAGCCCGTGACGCCGCCCCGCCCGACGCCGAGGGCCTCGTCGCCGCCATAGCCCCGGCGCCGGTGGGCGCGCAGGGGCAGGAGGCGGGTCTTGCCTATGTGCAGGTGATGCAGGGCGGCGAGGCGGTGTTGCCCGGCGGCGACCCGCGCCACTGGCGCGGCGCGCGCTCGGTTGGCGGGCACCTCGCGAGCCTCTCGCTCTACGCCCCCGAGGGCAGCGCGCTTGCCGGGCGCGAGGGCCGCCTGCTGCTCGCCGATCTCGCAGCCGGGCTGTCCGGGCGGGCGCCGGAGGCACCGGCAGAAGCGGATACTGACACAGAGGTCGAGGCCGAGACGACAACCGGGGCGGAGACCGGGGCGGAAGCGACTGCGGCGAAGACACAACGCCGCGGCTTCTTCGCGCGATTGTTTCCCGTTTCGGATTAATGCTATGCACATTCCTGTCATGGTAACGTCGCGGCCTCTGCCGTGCGCGACAGGGTATTCAAAGGTGCGCCCCGCATGAAACTGCTCGACACCGTCCTGCATCGCCGCGCGATGCGTGCCTGGCGCAGGGCCGCCCGCGGCGCCCCGGACATGAGCCTCGACGAGCTGCGCCGCATCCGCTCGGGGGGCGCACGGCTCTTGCATTTCCTGCAAGAGGCGCTCGCCGTGGCCGACCACCGCCTTGCCCTGCCGGTCGTGGGCTCGAACGCCTTTCCCCGGCCCCACGGCACCGACTGGTCGTGGCGGCCCGAGATCTGGCGCCTGCCGCTGCCCGTGCCGGGCCTGGCCTCGGTGCCATCGCGCACGACGCTGGGACGCGGAGTGACATTGTTTCACGATTGCGCCCATTCCGAGTTGTCGCTGCGGCAGGTGCGCAACACCCGCGAATCCGATCTCGCGCCCTATGGGTTACGCATGGACACGTTCGCCTTCGACGGCTCGTTCCTGTCGCTGGCGATCGACCTGCCGCCAGAGGCGATCGAGGGCATGACCAAGCGTCACCTCGTGCGGCTCGACACCATCATCGACATGGAAAAGCCGCTGGAAATCTTTGCCCGGCTCAATGTCCGCCACGGCCCCAATACCGAGCAGATCATCCGCAAACTGCCGCTTGACGCGCAGGAGAACACGGTCGAATTCGACCTCGCCTATTCCAGCCTCAACGAGAAACGGCTCGAACGCGCGTGGATCGACCTGATCTTCGAGAACCCGGCGATGAGCCAGGTCACGCTGCGCGACGTCACCTTCAGCCGCCGCCTGCGCGCGGCTCTCTGACAAAGGACACCGCAATGAGCGACTGGACCCTGACCAAGACCCGGCTGTTCGAAGGCGTCTGGGAGGGCGTGCTCGCCGGTCCCGAGCCCGGTGCCGCGCCGCCCGAGATCGAGGTGACGCACCAGCAGGAGCCGCTCGCCGGGGTCGAAGTGATCGCCCGCCCCGACAGCGCCGACTGGGTGCTGCGCGTGCCGGTGCCCGCCGACCGGATCGCCGACGGGGTGCAGACCTTCGTTATCCGCGACCGGGACAGCGGCACGGTGCTCGACAGCTTCGCGCTGGTGGCGGGCGACGCGCTCGCCTACGACCTGCGGGCCGAGATCGCACTCCTGCGCGAGGAACTGGACCTGCTCAAACGCGCGTTCCGGCGGCACTGCCTCGAAACGATGTAAGCCGGTGGCAAAGGCCGTGGCGCCCGGAAAGCTGCGTGCGTGGCCGTAACCCGCCCGGGCAGCCGCCGGGATGTACCGCGCCAGGCGAAAACCCGCGCACATACCCTCAGCAATTGGGGATGTTCACCGCCAGCCCGCCCAGCGAGGTTTCCTTGTACTTTTCGCTCATGTCCGCGCCGGTCTGGCGCATGGTCTCGATGCAGGCGTCGAGCGGCACGAAATGCGTACCGTCCCCCCGCAGCGCCAGCGACGCCGCCGAAACGGCCTTGATCGCGCCCAGCCCGTTGCGCTCGATGCAGGGCACCTGCACGAGCCCCTTCACCGGGTCACAGGTCATGCCGAGGTGATGCTCCAGCGCGATCTCGGCGGCGTTCTCGATCTGCTGCGGCGTACCGCCCAGCACCGCGCAGAGCCCGGCCGCCGCCATCGCCGAGGCGCTGCCCACCTCGGCCTGGCATCCTGCCTCCGCGCCCGAGATCGACGCATTGAACTTTACCAGCCCGCCGATGGCGGCCGCGGTCAGCAGGAAATCCTCGATCCGGCCCTCATGCGCGCCCGGCACATGCTCCAACCAGTACTTGATGACCGCCGGCACAACGCCTGCCGCGCCGTTTGTGGGGGCCGTCACCACCTGCCCGCCGGCGGCGTTCTCCTCGTTGACGGCCATCGCGTAGGCGCTCATCCAGTCGTTGATCTTGTGCGGGGCGCTCAGGTTGGTGCCGCGCTCGGCGATCAGCGCGTCGCGGATACCCATGGCCCGGCGCTTGACGCCCAGCCCGCCGGGCAACACGCCATCGCAATTCAGCCCCCGTTCGATGCAATCGTCCATCACCTGCCAGATGCGCGCCACGCCAGAGCGCAGGTTCTCCGGCCCGCCCCGGGCAACCTCGTTGGCGCGCTTCATCTCGGCGATGCTCTTGCCCGAGCGTTCGGCCATCTCCAGCATCTCGACCGCCGACTTGAACGGATAGGGCACCGGGTCGCCCTCGTCGGTGTTGCGGCCAGCGGCCAGCTCGGCTTCGGTCATCACGAAGCCGCCGCCAATGGAATAATAGGTGTCTTGCAGGATCACGTCGCCCTGCGAATCCGTCGCCATCAGGATCATGCCGTTGGCATGACCGGGCAGGTTCGGCCCGAAATCGAATTGCAGATCGTCCTTGGGGTGGAATTTCAACTCCGGCAGTCCCGGCGGCGTGACCTTGTGGGTCTCGCGAATCTGTTCGAGCACCTCCTCGGCGGCCTCGGCATCATAGGTATCGGGGCGAAAGCCCGCGAGCCCGAGGATCGTCGCCCGGTCGCTCGCGTGGCCGATCCCGGTAAAGGCGAGCGAGCCATGCAGCGACCCCTTTAGGCCCGCATAATGGAATGGCTCGGCGCGCATCCGGTCGAGAAAGCGCGCGGCGGCCACCATCGGCCCCATCGTGTGTGACGAGGACGGGCCGATGCCGACCTTGAACATCTCGAAGACGGACAGAAACATGATGCGCGCTCCCTGATCGCGTGCGTTATCCGGTCTTTCCCGCCGCACCACTTGTCCGAAAGCGACCGTTCGGTGCCGTGTGGATGACATGCACGCGGCTCAAAGCGCCGCGCCCTCCGGCGGATCGGGATGTTCCGGGGCGGTGAAGGGCTGATCCCCCAACCCCTCGGCGGCGATGGCGGCGCGGGTGCTGTCGCGGGCCTCCAGATCGCGGGCCAGCGCCCCGAGCCGTGGCCAGCGCGACAGGTCGAACCAGTCGGTGTCGCCCGCCGGGTAGAGCGCGGCCCAGCGCAAGGCAGGGCCGAGATAGAGCCCGAGCACACCCGGCGCCGCGCCGCTGAACAGCGCCGGGTGGGCGTCCGCCGCGCGGTCGACCATGTCGAGATGGCGCACCGCCTCGCCCTGCATATGCGCGCGCAGCGCCGCCTGCATGACCCGGTCCGCACCTGCGTATTGATCGGGATAGAAAATCATGCGCAGAGCCGGATGCAGCGTGTTAGACAGGAAAAACAGCCATTTAAGAACCACGGCGCGCTCCGGATCGCCCGGGGCGGGGACCAGCGCGCCATGCCGGTCCGCCAGCCACAAAAGGATTGCGCCGGTCTCGAACACCGGACCGTCCGGCGTCTCCAGCACAGGGATCAGCCCCGCGGGGTTGAGCGCCAGATAGGCCGAAGACTTCTGCGCCCGCGCCCGGCGATCCACCAGAACGGTCTGGTAGGGCGCGCCCAACTCCTCGAGCGCGAGCCGCACGATGAGCGAGGCGTTGTCGGGCGCGTAATGCAGCCGGTAGCCGCCGTTCATGGCGTCCGGCCCGGTCGCATGGGCGGGATCATGAGTCTTTCTGCCAAGAAGACCCCCTACCCGCTTTCGCCGACGTTTTCCGCGAAGGCGGCATCGAACGCTGCCTTCTTCTCGGCGTCGGCATCGGTCTGGTAACGCGCCTTCCACTCGGCATAGGGCATCCCGTAATAGATCTCGCGCGCCTCTTCCTTGGACATCTCGATGCCGCGCTCGTGCGCGGCCTCCTGATACCAGCGGCTCAGGCAATTGCGGCAGAACCCCGCGAGGTTCATCAGGTCGATATTCTGCACGTCGGTGCGCTTGTCCATCAGGTGGGCACGCAGCCTGCGAAACGCGGCGGCCTCCAGCTCGGTCCGGGTCTGGTCGTCCATGGTCTCTCTCCCTTTGGTGCAAAGATGGGCCGGGCGGGCACGCCGCGCAAGGCCCCTCAGACACCCACCCGCGCGGCCACCTCGGCGAGGACCAGCGCCAGCCGCGCGCCCCAGGCCGCCTGCGCCTCGCGCGTCTCGATCAGGTCGTTGCGCAGCTCGATCAGCACGTTGGGCCGCTCAAAGGCAATGGCGTGGCGGGCGATGCTGTCTCCGGGCAGGTGGCCGCCATAGGGCTCGTTGTCACCGACGCAGAGATCGGGCTCTTCGCGCAGCCGCGCGACCAGCGGCCGGGCCAGCCGCGTATCGGCGGCGTAGAGCAGCCCGATATGCCACGGGCGCGGCGGACGGCCCCGGAATTGCGGCGTGAAACTGTGGACCGAGACGATCACCGTGTCCGCGCGCCGCGCCGCCAACTCGGCCAGCGCCGTGTGATAGGGCCGGTAAAGCCGGTTCAGCCGGCGCGAGAAATCCTCGTCGCTAACGTGCCGGTTGGCCGGGATCACCGTACCGTCATAGAGCTTCATGATCAGCGTGGGATCGTCCTCGCCGCGATTCGGGTCGATCACCAGCCGCGAGAAATTCGACAGGATCGCCGGGGCGTCGAGCGCGGCGGCCAGCGCCCGGGCCACGCCTGCCGCGCCCACGTCATAGGCGATGTGGCGCGCCATGTCCGAAGGGGAAATGCCAAGGCTGCCACCGCCGACGAAGTCGGGCACTGCGTTGGTGGCGTGATCGCAGGTCACGAGCCAGCGGGCGGGGCGCGATCCGCCCTCGATGTGATATGGTTGATGCATGATCCGGGTTGGTATTTGGTGTCCGCCTGCTCTAGGACAGTTGCCGGGAAAAGGGAATTGGGTCATAACGCCCCCGACGCGCCGTTAGCGATAACAATTCCGAATTTCAGCAGGAGGACAGCAGATGAGACGGCATCGCAATGTCAAGATCGTGGCCACGCTCGGCCCGGCCTCGTCCGATTACGCCACCATCCGCGCGCTGCACGAGGCTGGCGCGGACGTGTTCCGCCTCAACATGAGCCACGGCGAGCACCACGAGATCGCCGAGCGCCATCGCATCATCCGCGAGATCGAGGCGGAAATGAACAGCCCCATTGCCATCCTCGCCGACCTGCAGGGCCCGAAACTGCGAGTCGGCACCTTTGCCCGCGGCGAGGAGGAACTGATCGAGGGCGCGGCGTTCCGGCTCGACCTCGACGAGGCGGAGGGGGACGCCACCCGCGTCTGCCTGCCGCATCCAGAGATTTTCGCGGCATTGGAGCCGGGGGCGAACCTGCTGGTCAACGATGGCAAGATCCGGCTGCGGGTGAAGGAATGCGCCGCCGATTTCGCCGAATGCGAGGTGATCGTGGGGGGAATCATTTCCAACCGCAAGGGCGTCAACGTGCCCGACGTGGTGCTGCCCGTGGCTGCGCTGTCGGACAAGGACCGCGCCGACCTGGAATTCGCCTGCGAGCTTGGCGTGGACTGGCTCGCGCTCAGCTTCGTGCAGCGCCCCGAGGACGTGAACGAGGCGCGCACGCTGGTGCGGGGGCGTGCCGCGATCATGTCGAAGATCGAGAAACCGGCCGCGGTGACGTGCTTTGACGACATCCTCGCCGTCTCGGACGGGATCATGGTGGCGCGCGGCGATCTCGGCGTGGAACTGCCGGTGCAGAACGTGCCACCGATCCAGAAACGGCTGGTGCGCAAGTGCCGCGCGGCGGCCAAGCCGGTGATCGTCGCAACGCAGATGCTCGAATCGATGATCGAGAGCCCGATGCCCACCCGCGCCGAGGTCTCGGACGTGGCCACCGCCATCTACGAGGGGGCGGACGCGATCATGCTCTCGGCCGAATCGGCGGCGGGCGATTACCCGGTGGAGGCGGTAACCACGATGGACAACGTGGCGCGCGAGGTGGAAAGCGACCCGACCTATCACGAGGTGATCGAGGCCAGCCGCCGCGTCAACCGCCAGAGCATCGCCGACGCCATCGTCGTGGCAGCGCGCGAGATCGCCGAGACCACCGATATCAAGGCGATCTGCTGTTACACCGAATCGGGAACAACCGCGCTGCTGACGGCGCGCGAGCGTCCGCATGTGCCGATCATCGCGCTCACCAGCCTGCGCACCACCGCCCGACGCCTGGCACTGACCTGGGGGGTGAACTGCGTGATGACCGAACAGCTCACCCGGTTCAAGCTGGCGGTGCTCAACGCCGCGCGCGCGGCGCGTGCGCAGGGCTATGCCGACGAGAGCGACCAGATCGTCGTTACCGCGGGCGTGCCCTTCAACGTGCCCGGCACCACCAACATCCTGCGCATCGCACCCTGCAAGGAAAGTTTGATCTACGCCACCGATCCGGGATAATCACGCTGTTGCAGGTGTCCTGCGGGGGGTGTTTCGATGGATGCGGATCTGGCGATGGCGATCGGGCTGGTGCTCGGCGTCTTTTCCGTGCCCTCGCTGCTCTCGGCGCTGTCGGAGGCGCGCACACCGCGCGTCGGCGCTCTGGTGCTTGTGATCGCGGGCGGGATGATCATCTGGGCGATCTCGCAAAAGCCCGGCGGCTACACGTTCGCAGAGCTGCCCGCCGTCATCCTCAACGTGATGGCCCGCTACCTGCCGTGATCGCCGCGCTGGCCGCTCTTGCACAATGCCCGATGCTGGCGTATACGGCGCGCTCAATCCGCTGGTCCGGCCCGAAGAGGCATGCCGAGACGAGCGGGACGACCGACCTACAAAGGAGCCGGAAATGCCCAAGATGAAGACCAAGTCGAGCTGCAAGAAGCGGTTCAAGGTGTCCGCCACTGGCAAGATCATCACCGCCCAGGCGGGCAAGCGCCACGGGATGATCAAGCGCAGCAACAAATTCATCCGCAACGCGCGTGGCACGACCACGCTGAGCAAGGCCGATGAGCAGATCATCAAGCCTATGATGCCGTATTCGCGTTAAGGAGGATTTGAGAGATGTCACGCACCAAAGGTGGGACCGTTACCCACGCTCGCCACAAGAAAGTCACCACCGCGGCCAAAGGCTATTACGGCCGCCGCAAGAATACCTTCAAGGTGGCCGCCCAGGCTGTCGACAAGGCCAACCAGTACGCCACGCGCGACCGCAAGAACCGCAAGCGCAATTTCCGCGCGCTGTGGATCCAGCGGATCAACGCCGCCGTGCGCGCCCAGGACGAATCGCTGACCTATTCGCGCTTCATCAACGGGCTGAGCCTCGCCGGAGTCGAGGTGGATCGCAAGGTGCTCGCCGATCTCGCCGTGCACGAACCGTCGGCCTTCGCCGCCATCGTCGATCAGGCGAAGAAGGCGCTCGCGGCCTGACGCCGGTCGCACGCGAGGGACAGAACAAGCGCCGCCCGGGGATCATCCCCGGGCGGCGTTTTCCGTTTTAAAGCATGTTGCTCAAAAGTGGGAACCGGTTTTGAGCTCCTTGAACATGCGAAATCAAGAAGTTAGAGCGTGTCGCGTGAATGCGAATGAACGCGACACGCTCTAGCCGTCTTCGCCACTGCCGAGCGGCATGTAGAGATCGCCGCCTTCACGGTACCTCTCGGCCATCGCCGCCATGCCCTCTTTCTGCGCCTCGGCACGGATGTCGTGGCTGATCCGCATCGAACAGAATTTCGGCCCGCACATCGAGCAGAAATGCGCCACCTTGTGCGCCTCCTTGGGCAGGGTCTGGTCGTGGAAATCACGCGCCGTTTCGGGATCGAGCGAGAGGTTGAACTGATCCTCCCAGCGGAATTCGAACCGCGCGCGCGAAAGCGCATCATCGCGCCGTTGCGCACCGGGCAGCCCCTTGGCCAGATCGGCGGCATGGGCCGCGATCTTGTAGGTGATAACCCCGGTTTTCACGTCGTCGCGGTCGGGTAGGCCAAGGTGCTCCTTGGGCGTGACGTAGCACAGCATCGCGCAGCCGAACCAGCCGATCATCGCCGCGCCGATGCCGCTGGTGATATGGTCATAGCCTGGCGCAATGTCGGTGGTGAGCGGCCCGAGGGTGTAGAACGGCGCCTCGTCACAGCACTCCAACTGCTTGTCCATGTTCTCCTTGATCTTGTGCATCGCCACATGGCCCGGCCCCTCGATCATCACCTGGCAATCGCGGCCCCAGGCGATTTTCGTGAGTTCGCCAAGCGTCTCCAACTCGGCAAACTGCGCGGCATCGTTGGCATCGGCGATGGAGCCGGGGCGCAGCCCGTCGCCCAGCGAAAAGCTCACGTCGTACTGGCGGCAGATGTCGCAGATATCCTCGAAATGCTCGTAGAGGAAGCTCTCGCGGTGATGGTGCAGGCACCATTTGGCCATGATCGAGCCGCCGCGCGACACGATCCCCGTCACCCGCTCCACCGTCATCGGCACCATGTGCAGGCGCACGCCCGCGTGGATGGTGAAGTAATCCACGCCCTGTTCGGCCTGCTCGATCAGCGTGTCGCGAAACACCTCCCATGTCAGGTCCTCTGCAATACCGTTCACCTTTTCCAGCGCCTGGTAGATCGGCACCGTGCCGATAGGGACGGGGGAATTGCGGATGATCCATTCGCGGGTGTTGTGGATGTTGCGCCCGGTGGAGAGGTCCATCACCGTATCGGCCCCCCAGCGGATCGCCCAGACCAGTTTCTCCACCTCCTCTTCCATCGACGAGGTGACGGCGGAGGTGCCCATGTTGGCGTTGATCTTGACCAGAAAATTGCGGCCGATGATCATCGGCTCAAGCTCGGGGTGGTTGATATTGGCGGGGATGATGGCGCGGCCCGCCGCGATCTCGGACCGGACAAATTCCGGGGTCACATAGTCAGGAATGTTCGCGCCCCAGTCGTTGCCGTCGCGCGCCGCTACGCTCGCCTCGCGCAACTGGTTCTCGCGGATGGCGACGAACTCCATCTCCGGCGTGATGATCCCCGCCCGCGCATAGGCCAGTTGCGTCGGCGCGGCACCCCCCGTGCCGCGCAGGGGCTCCGCCCGCATCGGGAACTCCGGCACCAGCCGGTCACCGGTGACAAAGCCGTTATCCTCCGGCCTCACGCGGCGGCCCGGATACCCCGCCACGTCCCCGCGCGCCATGATCCACTCGCGGCGCAGGGGCGGCAGCCCCCGACCCACGTCGATCGCAGCCTCCGGGTCGGTATAGGCGCCCGAACTGTCATAGACCGGCAGCGGCCCCTCGCCCGCCGTCGGATGGGTGGAAATCTCGCGCATCGGCACGCGGATTTTCGGGTGTAGTGAGCCTGCAACGTAAATCTTGCGCGACGCGGGCAAGGGGCCGGTGGTCACGTTGGGGGACATATCTTGGTTAGGGATGGTCATGCTTGGTGCTCCTCGTTGCACGGTGCCAAAGAGACCAGATGAGCCGTGGCCGGGGAGCATCGGGGCGCAGGTCGCGATCCCGGTTCGGAACCGGCAGACCACCAGCGGTGCGCGCGGTTCCTCAGCTTCCTACGCCAGTATCAACTGGGTCAGGTTCAAAGGGTCGCATCACCGGTGTCACCACCTGTCAGCCTCTCAGTCCCCAAGGCGGGACTCCCCTGCAAGACCGGACGCTAGCCGATCCCCATACCCGGGGCAAGCATCGCCCGGCACGCGTCTCTTGTCGGTGCGCCACGTTGCTTGCTAGACGGGTGGGGGCGAATGCCCGGGCGGGCCCGGCATCAAAGCGAACGGACGGGCCGGGAATGACCGACAAGGCGGACACATCCATCCTTCTCACCGGGGCTTCGGGCCGCGTCGGGCGGATGCTGTGCGCCTGCTGGCCGGAGGTGGCCCCCGACCTCGCGCTTATCCCGCAATACCGCCGCCCCGGCCCGCCGGGCGCGCTGGCATGGGATCCGCTCGACGGGCCGGGCGCGCTCTTCACCCATATCGCAGAGACGGGCCGCCGCCCCGCCGCAATCGTGGCGCTCGCAGGCATAACGCCGGGGCCGGGGCGGGATCTCGGCCTCAACCGCCACATTGCCGAGGCCACGCTCGACGCGGGCCTGCGCGCGGGCGTGACCCGCGTGCTCCTGGCCTCGTCCTCGGCGGTCTACGGCGCGGGCGGCACTACTCCGTTCACCGAGGACACCCCCTGCGCCCCGGTCAACGCCTACGGTGCCGCCAAGCTGGAGATGGAGGCCGCCTGCGCGCCGTGGCGCGCGCGCGGCCTCGACATCTGCGCCCTGCGCATCGGCAACGTGGCGGGGGCGGATGCGCTCTTGCTCAACGTGGCGCGCACCGGGCCGGGCGGCGCGGTGGTGATCGACCGCTTCGCCGATGGCGGCGGGCCGGTGCGCTCCTATATCGGCCCCGCGACGCTCGCCACCGTCCTCGCCACGCTGTGCCGCCATCCCGGGCCACTGCCCGAGGCGCTCAACATCGCCGCGCCGGACCCGGTGGCGATGACGGCGCTGGCACAGGCCGCGGGGGCGCACATCGAGACCCGCCCCGCGCCCCAGGGCGCGCATCAGCGCATCACCCTCGATTGCCGCCGCCTCGCCGCGCTGCACCGGTTCACCCCCGGCGACAGCACACCGGCAGAGATGGTGCGCCAATGGCGCGCGGCGGGTGTCGCCTGAGCGCCCTTCGCCCGCGTGTCTCAGGTGCGCCGCAGCACCCGGAACGCGGCCGACGCAGCCCAGCCCGCGGCGATGGCGATCGCCAGAGACATCAGCCCATAGGCCAGCGGCTGCTGCCGCGACAGGGTAAAGAGCCAACGCTCCAGCCCCACTTTGCGCACGTCGATCACCGTCTCGAACTGCGACACCACGCGCCCCTCGCGGGTGAGGAAAATCCGGGTCTTGTAGGCTCCCTCGGTGAGGTTGGCGGGCAGGCTGATCGCGGTGCGAAACAGCGTCTGCTCGTCGAGGGCAACGGCGTTCTCCAATAGCTGGTAGGCATCCGTGCGCTCGCGGATGCGGATGAGTGCGTCGGTAAACCTCTCGGCATCCTCGGCCATGCTCGCCGCGCCAACCGAGCGGATCGCGCGCGGGATCGAGACCCGGTGGCGCAGGTCTTCGGTCTCGGTCAGTACCTGATCGAGCGACCCGCTCGTGGCAACCGCGTAAAAGGTGGGCGCGGCGTCGAGATCGACAGCGTCGGTATTGACCCAGATGCCGAAGCGGCGCTCCTTGCGCCGGACCTGCACCGGCTGCGACGGCCCGGCCACGGTGATCACCACGCCGAGCGGCACCTCCGAGATCGGTGCCTCGCGCTTGACCGCACCGAAGATGAGGATGTCCGAGCCCTCGAACGTGGCGGTGATCGCCACCCGGTCCCGCGACAGGCCCAGCACCACCTCCTCGGCGCGCAGGGGCAACGTCACCAGACACAGGAGGAGCGCGAGGCGCAGCATCAGTGCCCCCCCGCGCCCGAGGCGATGGAATAGAGCTCCGACGGCATCACCAGCAGGTCAAAGGCCAGCTTGCCGCAGACCACGAGCACCATCACTGCCAGCAGGATACGCAGTTGCTCGGCCTTCATCCGCGTGCCGATCATGGTGCCGAACTGCGCACCGATCACGCCTCCCACGAGCAAGAGCACCGCCAGCGCGATATCAACGGTGAAATTGGTGGTGGCGTGCAGGAGCGTGGTAAAGGCGGTGACGAAGATGATCTGAAACAGCGACGTGCCCACCACCACCTTGGTCGGCATCCCCAGCAGGTAGATCATCGCCGGCACCATGATGAAGCCGCCGCCCACACCCATGATCGCGGCGAGCACACCCACCGCCACCCCGACCAGCAGCGGCGGGATCACCGAGATATAGAGCCCCGAGGTGCGAAACCGCATCTTGAAGGGCAGCCCGTGTACCCATCCGTGCTTCTTGCGCTTCGGGGCAGCCCCCCGGCGGGTATTGCGGATCGCGCGCAGGCTCTCGATGAACATCATCCCGCCGATCACGCCGAGAAAGACGACGTAACACAGCTTCACCAGCAGATCGACCTGACCCAGCGATTTCAGGTAGTTGAACAGCACCACGCCCAGCGCCGCGCCGAAGAGCCCCCCCACGAGCAACACCGTGCCCATCCTCAGATCGACGGTCTTTCGTCGCAGATGCGCCAGCACGCCCGAAAACGACGAGGCGACAATCTGGTTGGCCTCGGTCGCCACGGCGACGGCGGGCGGGATACCGATGAAGAACAGAAGTGGCGTCATCAGGAAACCGCCGCCAACCCCGAACATGCCCGACAGCACGCCCACGATCCCGCCAAGCCCCAACAGCAGGAAGGCGTTGACCGAAACCTCGGCGATGGGGAGATAAATCTGCATGATGATTGTTAGCCCCATGCCGCCACGATATGCAAGGGAGCGGCACGGTTTGGACCCCGGACAGGTGGTAAATTCTTGTTGCCGGAAAGCGTCTTTCGCAAAGCGCGAAGACGCGCGGCTTAACCGAGATGCTTTTCCAGGATCAGCGCGTCCACCGCTATGCCGCCCGCGCGCGGATAATAGCCCGCGCGGCACGCACATTTGCGCCAACGGGCGGCGGCGTAGAGGGCGCAGGCCGCCGCGTTGTCGGCGGCCACCTCGAGAAAGCCGCGCACCGCCCCGCGCGCCTTCGCCTCGGCCTCGAATCGGGCAAGGCATGCGCGCCCCAACCCCGCACGCCGATGCCCCGGATCGGTGGCCAGCGTCAGCAATTCCGCCTCGTCCGCGATTGCCCGGCCAAGGGCAAAGGCGCGCGCATCGCCCACGACAAAGGTATACGGGCTGTCCAGCAGGGCCGCGAATTCCGCCGCCGACCATCCCCGCCCCTGCCCCGCGAAGGCGCGGGCGTGGGTGGCGGACAGGGTCTCAGGCGTCATCGAGGATCACAGGCGGTACGTCTCGGGCGGGCGCGGCATCGGCGGGCCGTACATAGAGCGGCGCAGGCGGCGGCGCATCGGCGGGGACATCGCGGGCCAGCAGCGCGATCATCCGCGCCATCTCCGAGGGTGGCGGCGGCCCGACGGGATCGGATACGTCGGACGCAGGGATCAGCGCCGGGACCGCGCCAGCGCCAAGGACGTGCACCATGCCACGCGGCGCGGGAACAGCAGGCGTGCCGTCCTCTCCCAGCGCGCGGATCACGTCGAAAGTGCTGATTCCAAAAGCAGAAATATCCAGAGACAGCGCCATCCCCCTTGCCGCGGCCACCGAGATGCGGATGCCGGTGAAATTGCCGGGGCCGATGCCGACGCCGATCCGGTCGAGATCGCGCCACGCCGCGCCCCCCTCGGCCAGCACCTCCTCAAGAAGCGGCATCAGCCGCTCGGCCTGGCCGCGGCCCATCTCTTCGGCGCGGGCGGCCAGAACCCGCCCACCCGACAGCAAAGCGGCCGCGCAATGCGCGGCCGACGTGTCGAAGCCCAATGTCAGGGGTTCAGAGCCCAACGGGGCGCACCTCTGTCACCTCGGGGATGTAGTGGCGCAGCAGGTTCTCGATGCCCATCTTCAGCGTGATGGTCGAGGACGGGCAGCCCGCGCAGGCGCCTTGCATATGGAGATAGACCACGCCGCGCTCGAACCCGTGAAAGGTGATGTCGCCACCGTCCTGCGCCACGGCGGGGCGCACGCGGGTATCGAGCAACTCCTTGATCTGGCCTACGATTTCCGAGTCTTCGCCGCTGTGGTCCGCGTGGCCGGAGGCGCCGCCACCCTCTTGGGACATGACCGGCTGGCCGGATTGGTAATGCTCCATGATCGCGCCGAGGATGGCCGGCTTTACATGGTCCCACTCGGTATCGTCTGCCTTGGTCACGGTGACGAAGTCATTGCCCAGGAACACCCCTGCAATCCCCGGGACGCGAAAGATTCGCGCCGCCAGAGGCGAGGCCTCGGCCCCTTCCGCGCTCGGGAAATCGGCGGTGCCGCCTTCGAGCACGGCCTGGCCCGGGAGAAACTTGAGCGTCGCGGGGTTGGGTGTGGATTCGGTCTGGATGAACATGGGAGGCCCCTTTTTCAGCTTAGGCAGATATGCGCGCGGGCGGGCCGCGAGTCAAGGTTTGGAACGATTCTAAACATGCGCGGACCGGTGCGAAACGACAGGTTCGGGCACCGAACCGCGAGGTTCGCGGCGCTCAGGTGATCGCCTCGAGCCGGTCCTTGCTGAGGTCGCCCGGCACGATGGTGATCGGGATCGGCAGCCCGCCGGCATTTCGGGTCAGTTGCGTGACCAGCGGCCCCGGCCCCTTCTTGTCCGAGGCGGCGCCGAGCACGAGCACCCCGATATCGGGGTCGTCACGGACCTGCGCCATGATCTCGGCAACCGGCTCGCCCTCGCGGATGGCCAACTCGGGGTCGACCCCCTGCTTGTCGCGCATCCACTTGGCAAACACCTCGAAATGCGCCTCGATGCGTTCGCGGGCCTCTTCGCGCATGATGTCGCCCACGCCGATCCAGTGGTTGAATTCCTCGGGCGGAATCACCGCGAGCACCTCGACGCCGCCGCCGGTATGCGCCGCGCGCATTGCCGCAAAGCGAATGGCGTTGAGACATTCGCGGCTATCGTCGAGCACCACGAGAAACTTGCGCATGGACCGGCCTCCTCAAGCGGGCATCATGACGCGGAACCCGCGCCGGGGCAAGAGAGGTGATGGGGGGGCAGTTGGCGCCCGGCTTGTAGTATTTTTGCCAATAAGAGTGATTACGTAGATGAGAAGCAGGTTCGAAATGGCAGATAAAATCGGCCAAGCGGGCACGGAAATTGAGATTTCAGAGGAGGTGGCCGAAGCTGCTACTTGGTGTTCAGCAAGTCCTTGCCATTTGATCTTGACCGGGGGACATTCAGTGCATGAGCACAGACAAACGATTTTCGATATTCATCAGTTCCACCTTCGAAGACCTGAAAGAGGAGCGACAAGCGGTCCAAGATGCCGTCTTGAGCGCAGGGGACTTCCCAGTCCAAATGGAGTCGTTCCCGGCCGCCGATCAGGATCAGTTTGAATTCATCAAAACCTTGATCGACAAGTGCGACTACTATGTCCTGATTGTCGCAGGACGGTATGGCACCCCTGCCGCTGATGGGATTAGCTACACCGAAAAAGAGTATCACTATGCAAGATCGCGGGACATCCCAGTATTGGTTATGCTCCATGGTGATCCCGGTAGCATCCCAGCGGCGAAGACCGAGTCTACGGACGAGGGGAAGGCGCGTCTGAGCAAGTTTATTCAAGAGATTCAGAATGGGCGGCTGCGCAAAACTTGGACCACTGCCGGGGACCTGAAACACGCGGTTCGCGAAGCACTCGACAATGTAAAGGCCACGCGGCCTGCAGTGGGATGGGTTAGAGGCGACACCACAGCAAGCGCAGCAATCTTGAATGAGATCAATGAGGTACGAAAGGAAAATGCGAAGTTCCGTGACGCAATAGGTCACCTAGAGATCGAACTGGCACTGCCGCCCGTTCCAGAACCGGACACCCCGTTGGAAATTGACCTTATGCCAAGGTCTAAACAGGAGTATGGATCGCCCGTATCGTCCACCTACGCACGTATCAGATGCACGTGGATCAGCGCTTTTCCGTCTTTTTATAGCAATCTAGATTGGCGGACTTACGATTATAGCGACGAATACTATTACAGCATTGATGTTGACGCGTCTTGCATGGCCATTGGGTCGTCGCTGGCTGCAGAACTGGCTACTTTTGATACCAGCGGTCTGTACAAGATCACACCGAATACGTTTGAGCGTCTGAAGAGCTACTTCATTGAAACCGGTCTCATGGTGACAAGCGGGGAAAGCCCATTCACAGAGTCTGGCAATCGGGCCGCGCGCCGCCATCGTATTGCAGATGCAGGAAAGCATGCCTTTGAGGAACGTCTGAAAAACCTGCGACTTTCTGCCTAATCTGATAGGTTTGGGGCGTCCGCCAGAGGAGTCCTGCCGATGCCGAAACAGCCCGCCTTTCCCAGCCTGCGTGATGCGATGAAGAAGAAGGT
>NZ_PVWS01000026.1:0-47465 GCF_004126395.1 Roseovarius sp. A46
CGCTCCTCGACGTCGCAAATAGCTGTGATCATTGAAGTATCTTGCGCCATAAATCGCATAGCACAAACCGAACCGCGCCCACCCGGCGGTCGGGCGCTGCGCGGCTCATCGTCGGATGATCAACGTCTGCTCCAGGCCCATCCCGCCCCGCCGCTTATTGCACGCACATCAGCCGCAGCGCGTCGTGGATGGCGGCGTGGATGTTGCGGGCGCTGACCGCGTCGCCGATGCGGAAGAGCTGAAACGCGCCGTCGGGATTGGCGGCGACGGTTTGCGGCTGCCCGGCGATCAGCGCTTCATGATCCACCGCGCCGCCGTTGCGCGAGAGGGGCCGCAGATCATGGTACAGGTCGTCGAGCGGCAGGGTGCCGTGATTGACCACCACCTGGTCGAATTCCGCCTCATAGGTGTGGTCGGAGTAATCCGTGCCGAGGGTGGCGCGCAGCCGGTTGCCCGCGCGCGCGACCGATTTGAGGCGGCGCGCAACGGTCATGGTCACGGGCTTGTCCTGAAGGCTGCGCATGTAGGGAACCAGGTTCATCCCCATCACCTCTGGGGCGAAGCTGCGGTCGGGGGTCATCACCTCGACCGTCGCCCCCGATGCCGCGATCACCTCTGCTGCCTGAAGGGCCGCGTGGTCGCCCGCGTCGTCGAACAGCAGAACCTCGCGCCCCGGCCTCACATCGCCGGTGAGGATGTCCCACGCCGTCACCGTCAGGTCGTTGCCCGCCTCGAGAATGTCCTGCTGCGCCAGCCCGCCGGTGGCGACGATCACGATGTCTGGGGCGAGCGCGGTGATGTCCTCGGCCTCGGCGAGCGCGTTGAAGCGGAAGTCCACGTCGCGCGCGGCGCATTGCGCCATGCGCCAGTCGATGATGCCGATAAGCTCGGACCGGCGGCGTGACTGTGCCGCGAGCCGGACCTGCCCGCCGGGCTGGTTGGCGGCCTCGAACACGGTGACGTGGTGGCCGCGTGTGGCGGCGACGCGCGCGGCCTCGAGCCCGCCGGGGCCGGCACCGACGATCACCACGCGGCGGGGGCTCGGGCTGGGCGTGATTTCATGAGGCAGGTCGAGTTCACGGCCCGTGGCGGCGTTGTGGATGCACAGCGCCTCGCCGCCCTGGTAGATTCGGTCGAGGCAATAGGTGGCGCCGACGCAGGGGCGGATATCGTCCTCGCGCCCCTCGGCAATCTTGGCCACGATGCGCGGCTCGGCCATGTGGGCGCGGGTCATGCCGACCATGTCGAGCTGTCCGGTGGCCACCGCGTGGCGGGCGGTGGCCACGTCGGGGATGCGCGCGGCGTGGAAGGTGGGTAGGCCGATCTCGGCGCGCACGCGGCCCGCGAAATCGAGATGCGGGGCCGATTTCATGCCCTGCACCGGGATCACGTCGGTGAGGTTGGCGTCGGTATCGACGCGGCCCCGGATCACGTTGAGGAAATCGACCATGCCGCTCGCCTTTAGCCGGTGGCCGATGGCGAGCCCATCCTCGGCCGTGATGCCGTGCGGGGTGAGATCGTCGGCGGTGTAGCGCACGCCGACGATGAAATCGGGGCCGGTGCGGTCGCGGATGGCCGACAGCACGTCGAGAGAGAAGCGCATCCGCGCCTCCAGATCGCCGTTCCAGGGCGCGTCGAGCGCGTTCTGGCGCGGCGCCCAGAAGGCGTCCATCAGGTGGCCGTAGGCCTCGAGTTCGATCCCGTCGAGCCCGGCGTCCTGCATCCGCTCGGCGGCGTCGGCGTAATCGGCGATGATGCGCGCGATGTCCCAATCCTCCATCACCTTGGGAAAGGCGCGGTGGGCGGGTTCGCGCAGGGCGGAAGGTGCCAGCGAGGGCAGCCAGTCGCCCCGGTCCCAGCGGGTGCGCCAGCCCAGGTGGGTGAGCTGGATCATCACCGCGCAGCCGTGGTCGTGGCATTCATCGGCGAGCTGGCGCAGCCACGGCACCACCTCATCCTGGTAGGCGAGGATGTTGTTGAAGGCGGGCGGGCTGTCGCGGCTGACCACCGCCGATCCTGCGGTCATGGTAAGCGCCACGCCACCCCTCGCGCGTTCGACATGGTAGGCGCGGTAGCGGTCCTTGGGTAGCCCGTCCTCGGCATAGGCGGGTTCGTGGCTGGTGGTCATGATGCGGTTCTTCAGCGTGAGATGGCGCAGCGTGTAGGGCTGAAGGAGCGGATCGCGGGACATGGGCGGGCCTCCGGGCTGGCGGGTCGCGGGGAAGCGTGCCGTGGCCGGGGCGGGGATGCAAGAGGGAGGTTATGGCCTGAAGGGGTCGTTTGGGATTTGGCGATGAGACGCGCGGGTGCCCGACCGCCGGGTGGGCGTGGTTCGGTCTGTGCTGTGTGATTTATGGTGCAAAATACATTTTATATTTCAGCTTCTTGCAGCGTTGCAAAAGCGCCCGCCCGAGGGGGCGGTCGGGCGCTCGCGCGGTGGCGTGCAAGCACGCCTTGTCCCGCGCGGGGTAGGAGGCAAATGACCAATCCAGGCCAAGTGCCACCCTGCTGTGTCTTGCGATGCGCAACCGGGGGCGAAGCTGTGGGGGGGCGCGTCGGCGCCCCCCCGGTGTTGTCTCAGAGCAGCGATTTCACCTCGGTGGCCACCGACTCTGCGGTGATGCCGAACTGCTCGTAGAGCACCTCGGCCGGCGCGGAGGCGCCGAAATCGTGCATGCCGACGAAGCCGCCCTTGTCGCGGCGCCCGCGCTCGCCATAGAGCCAGCGATCCCAGCCGAAGCGGACCCCGGCCTCGACCGCGACGCGCACCGGCCCGGCGGGCAGGACGCGGCGGCGATAAGCCTCGGTCTGATCCTCGAACAGCTCCAAGCAGGGCATGGAGACGACCCGCGTGCCGATGCCCTCGGCCTGCAACAGATCGCGCGCCTGCATCGCGATTTCGACCTCCGAGCCGGTGGCGAGGATGATCGCGCGGCGCTTGCCCTCGGCCTCGGCCAGCACGTAGGCGCCCTGGGCGCTGAGGTTTTTGGTCTTGTGCGTGGTGCGCAGCGTCGGCAGGCCCTGGCGGGTGAGCGACAGCACCGAGGGCGCGTCCTTGGATTGCAGCGCCAGTTCCCACGCCTCGGCGGTCTCGACCGTGTCGCAGGGGCGGAAGACATGGGTGTTGGGCGTGGCGCGTGAAATCGCCAGATGCTCGACCGGCTGGTGGGTGGGGCCGTCTTCGCCCAGACCGATGCTGTCATGGGTCATGACGAAGACGGTGGGCACCTTCATCAGCGCCGCCAGCCGCATGGCGGGGCGGGCGTAGTCGGTAAAGCACATGAAGGTGCCGCCATAGGGGCGGATGCCGCCATGCAGCACCATGCCGTTCATCGCCGCGGCCATGCCGTGCTCGCGGATGCCGTAATGGATGTAGCGGCCCTTGCGGTTGTCGATGTCGAACACGGTCATGTCGCCCGAACGGGTGTTGTTCGAGCCGGACAGGTCAGCCGAGCCGCCGATGGTTTCGGGCATGATCGGGTTGACCACCTCGAGGACCATCTCGCTCGACTTGCGGGTGGCCACCTTGGGGGCCTCCTCGCTGATCTGCTTTTTCAGCGCACGGATGCGGGAGGTGAGCTTGGCCGGCACCTCGCGGGCGAAGATGCGCGTGATCTCGGCCTGCCGGGTGGGCGAGGCGGATTCGAGCCGGGCGGCCCAGGCGTCGAACTCGGGCGCGCCGCGGCGGCCGATCTCTTCCCAGGAGGATTTGACCTCCGACGGGATCTCGAACGGGCCGTGGGGCCAGCCATAGGCGGCCTTGGCCGCGGCGAGCTGGTCCATGTCGGTGAGTGCGCCGTGGCCCTTGGAGGTGTCCTGCGCGGCGTGGCCGAGCGCGATATGGGTCTTGCAAGCGATCATCGTGGGCAGATCGGACGCCTTGGCCGCGGTAAGGGCGGCGTCGATAGCGTCGGGGTCATGGCCGTCGATCTCGATCACCTCCCAGCCGCTGGCGCGGAAGCGCGCCACCTGGTCGGTGCGATCGGCGAGGTCCACGCTGCCGTCGATGGTGATGTTGTTGTTGTCCCACAGCACGGTGAGTCGCGACAGGCGCTGGCGCCCCGCAAGGGTGATCGCCTCCTGGCTGACGCCCTCCATCAGGCAGCCGTCGCCGGCGATCACGTAGGTGCGGTGATCCATCAGCTTGGGCCCGAAGCGGGCGCGCAGCGATTCCTCGGCGATGGCGAAGCCGACGGCGTTGGAAATGCCCTGCCCGAGCGGGCCGGTGGTGGTCTCGATGCCGCTGGCGTGGCCGTATTCCGGGTGGCCCGCCGTGCGCGCGCCCCATTGGCGGAAATTGCGGATTTCCCCGATCGTCATGTCGGCATAGCCGGTCAGGTGCAGCAGCGAATAGAGCAGCATCGAGCCGTGCCCCGCCGACAGGATG
This sequence comes from Roseovarius sp. A46, assembly GCF_004126395.1. Taxonomy (NCBI): domain Bacteria; kingdom Pseudomonadati; phylum Pseudomonadota; class Alphaproteobacteria; order Rhodobacterales; family Roseobacteraceae; genus Roseovarius; species Roseovarius sp. A46. The sequence continues at coordinate 4,388 of NZ_PVWS01000026.1, forward strand.
AAGCGGTCGCGGTCGGGCCAGTCGGGATTGCGCGGATCGAACTTGAGGTGCTTTTCATAAAGCACGGTGGCCACGTCGGCCATGCCCATCGGCATCCCGGAATGGCCGGATTTGGCGGCGGCGACGGCGTCGAGGGTCAGCGCGCGGATGGCCGCGGCTTTGGTCCAATGGTCGGGGTGCGCTGCGCGCAGGGCTGCGATATCCAAGGGGGCGTCCTTTGAGCGGTGTGGCGGTTGACCGCTCAATACCAGCCCGCACCGGGAATTCAAGCGCGGCGCGGCCCGTGGCGGCGGTGCGCGTGGCCGTTGGGGGGCGCATTTTCGCCCTGATGCGTCTAGACTTGATCGACACCTACCAGTCGTGCGATTCGTTGAGGTCAAGGACAGAAAGAAACGAGGGATCGGGGAGATGAACCAGATCGAGGAGTTGCAGACCCGGATCACCGCCGCGCTGGAGCGCATCCAGCGGGGCGTGGAGGCCCGCGCCGAGGCGGAGGCTGTGCGAAAGGAAGATGATGCGACCGATGGCGCGGAGCTGGCCACCCTTCGGCAGGAGCTGGAGGATGAGCGGCTCGTGACCGCGCAACTGGAAGAGCGTATCCGGGTGCTGCATGAGCGGCTCGAGGAAAAGGAGGCGGCGCTCGCCGCCGCGCAGGACGGGCAGGACGGGCAGGGCGCGCAGTCCGAGACGATGACGCGGCTCGATACCGACCTGCAATCGCTGCGCGCGGCCAACGCGCAGCTGCGTGAGAGCAACGCGGCGCTGCGCACGGCGCACGCGGCGGGGGTGGCAAACCCGGACGCGATCAACGCCTCGCTTCAGGCCGAGCTTGACGCGCTGAGCGCGGCAAGGGACGCGGATCGCGACGAGGTCGCGGCCGTGCTGGCCGAGATCGACAGTGCGGTGGCCGGGGCCGCGCCCGGCGCAGCGGATCAGACGGAGGACGCGTGATGCCCGAGGTGACCATCGAGATCGACGGGCGGACCTTCGAGGTGGCCTGCCAGGAGGGTGAGGAGAGCTATCTCCGTTTCGCGGCGAAATTGCTTGACGAGGAGGCCGCGGTGCTGAGCGCACAGGTGGGCCGCGTGCCCGAGGCGCGGATGCTGTTGATGGCCGGGCTGATGCTGGCCGACAAGACCGCGGGGCTGCAGGACCGGCTCGCCACGGCGGAGGCCGAGCTGGAAAGCCTGCGCGCCACCCCCAAGCCCGAACCCGAGCGCGTGGAGGTGCCGGTGGTGCCCGAGGAGGTGGTGGACACGCTGTCGGAGATCGCCGCCCGGGCCGAGGCGCTGGCCGACACCGTTGATCCCCCTGGCGCCGGTGGCTGATGCCCTGCTGAAGCTCGTCGCGCTGGCGTTGCTGGTCACGGTGATCGGCGTGATGGCCTTTATCCGGCTGGCCCCGTCCGAGCCGATGCGCTGGCACCAGATGCCCGAGACGATCACCGACCGCGACCTCGAAGGCGGGGCGATGCGGCGCGCGGAGGGCGATCTGGCCACGCTGGATGCGATCATCCGCGACACGCCGCGCACGCGGGTGCTGGCGGGGTCGGTGGCGCAGGGCATGGTGACCTATGTCACGCGCTCGCGCGTGTTCGGCTTTCCCGATTACACGACGGTGCGTCAGGACGGGGACATGCTGGAGATTTACGGGCGGCTGCGCTTTGGCCGCTCAGATCTGGGCGTGAACGCCGGGCGCATCGACGGCTGGCTCGGGCGTCTGGCCGAGGCTCGATGACAGGCAGCCGTCGCTTACCTTGCGCCAGATCGGCACGTTGAGCGACATGGCACAGCGCGCCATGAACATCCGGCCATCCACGCGCAGGCAGGTCATCTCGCCCATTTCCACCCGCTCGCCCTGGCCATCGGTGCAGTAGCACTCCACCGTCTTGCCGCCGATGGTGGCGTCCGAAAGGGCCGGTGTGGCGGCGAGGATGAGGGGCAGGAGGTAACGCATGGGGTGAGTATAGCACGGGCCTGCGCCGGTCACCAAGGCACGGATGCGGGACCGAGCGTCGCACGGGCGTGAGGCCGGGGAGTGGGTATTTGGGCCAAGAAGAAGCGCGGGGCGGGGGGTGGCGCGGTGGGGAGGGACGGCGATGCGCTCTTGACCGGGGCGTGACGATGGGACAGAGGATCGCGGTCATGGTGCCCTTGGACAGATTGCAGCGGATCGTGGAGCGTTTCGAGTATATCGAGGCGCAGATGGCGCAGGGCGGCGGCGATCTGGCACGGCTGGGGCGCGAATATGCCGAGTTGCGCCCCGTGGTGGAGGAAATCCGCACGTACCGGCAGGCGCTGGACGATCTCGAGGCGGCGCGCGGGATGCTGGGCGATGCGGAGATGCGCGAGCTGGCCGAGGGCGAGATCGCCGATATCGAAGCGCGGTTGCCGGAGATGGAGCAGGCGCTGCGGCTGGCGTTGTTGCCGCGCGACGCCGCCGATGCCCGGCCTGCGATCCTGGAAATCCGGCCCGGAACGGGGGGCGAGGAGGCCGCCCTCTTTGCCGCCGATCTGATGCGCATGTACGCCCGCCACGCCGAGGCGCGGGGCTGGTCCTTCGAGGTGATCGAGGAGCAGTGGAGCGAATTGGGCGGTCTGCGCGAGCTGGTGGCGCGGGTGAAGGGCGAGGGGGTGTTCGCGCGGCTCAAGTTCGAATCCGGGGTGCACCGGGTGCAGCGCGTCCCCGAGACGGAATCGGGCGGGCGCATCCACACCTCGGCAGCCACGGTCGCCGTGCTGCCCGAGGCCGAGGCGGTGGACGTGGCGATCGACCCGAATGATCTGCGCATCGACACGATGCGGTCTTCGGGCGCCGGCGGGCAGCACGTCAACACCACCGATTCGGCGGTGCGGATCACCCACCTGCCCACCGGTGTGGTGGTCACGAGCAGCCAGAAATCGCAGCACCGCAACCGCGACATCGCGATGGACGTGTTGCGCGCGCGGCTTTTTGACATGGAACGGCAGAAGGCGCAGGGCGACCGCGCAGCGGAGCGGGCGGCGCAGGTCGGCTCTGGCGACCGGTCCGAGCGCATCCGCACCTATAATTTCCCTCAGGGGCGTGTCACCGATCACCGGATCGGGCTGACGCTCTACAAGCTCGACCAAGTGATGCAGGGGGACCTGGACGATCTGACCGATGCGCTTATCTCGGACGCGCAGGCGCGGCTGCTGGCCGAGGTGGAATGAGCGTGCGCGCGGCGCTGGCGATGGCGCAGAAGGCGCTGGCGGAGGCCGGGATCGAGGGCGCGGCGGGGGATGCGCGCGCGCTGGTGGCCGAGGCCGCGGGGGTGGCGCGCGACCGGCTGACGCTGCACCTGGGGGATGAGTTGGGCGCGGGCGCGCGGGCGCGGCTCGACGCGATGCTGGCGCGGCGGGTGGCGCGCGAGCCGGTGGCGCGCATCCTTGGGCGGCGGGTGTTCTGGGGGCGGGATTTCGCGGTGACGGCGGACGTGCTCGACCCGCGCCCCGAAACCGAGTGCCTGATCGCCGAGGCGCTGGCGGGGCCGGTGCCGGTGCGGCTCCTTGATCTGGGCACGGGCAGCGGCTGTATCGCGGTGACGCTTCTTGCCGAGTGGTCCGGCGCGCGGGGCGTGGCCACGGATATATCGGGTGCCGCGCTGGCCGTGGCGGCGGAGAACGCGGCGCGGTATGGGGTGGCGGGGCGGCTCGACCTGGTGGAGAGCGATTGGTTTGAAGGCGTGGCCGGGCGGTTCGACCTCGTGGTGTCGAACCCGCCCTATATCGCCGCCGCCGAGATGGCGGGGTTGGCGCCGGAGGTGGTGCTCCACGATCCCGAGGGCGCATTGAGCGATGGCGGCGATGGGTTGGGGGCCTATCGTGCGATCGCGGGCGGCGTGATGCCGCATCTCGCCCCCAAAGGGCGTGTGCTGGTCGAGATCGGCGCGGCGCAGGGGGCGCAGGTGGCGGACCTGTTTGCGCGCGCGGGGCTGGCGCAGGTGCGAATCCTGCCCGATCTCGACGGGCGCGACCGGGTTGTGGCGGGGCGGCATCCCGCCGAAACGGCGTGAGTTACGGGAAAATACGCGGATTCTATGCGAAATACCGTGGTTTTCGCTTGTAAGGCACCGGCGGGCATGGTTAGACAGGGTATCGCTCAGATGGACCCCTCTTCGGGTGTCTCGGGCGATATCAAGCCAAGACATGTCCGATCCGGGATTGTGAGGCGCGCGGCGCGCCGGTCGGATCAAGCGGCACTCAGACCACAAGGCTGGACTGCAAGCATATGAGATCATCCAAGTCACGTTCGCGGAACAAGTCGAACCGCAACCGGTCCGTCGGCAATGTCGTCAACCGGGTCTTTGACAGCTCCGGCCCCGAGGGCAAGGTGCGCGGCACGCCGCAGCAGATCATCGACAAGTACACCCAGCTTGCCCGCGACGCGCAGCTCGGCAACGACCGGGTGGCGTTCGAGAATTTCCAGCAGCATGCCGAGCATTACCAGCGCATGCTTAACGAGGCGCAGCGCGAGCAGGAGGCGCGGCGCGAAGAGCACGAGCGCCAGAACCGCGACCGCCAGACCGAGCGTGACCGCGACCGTGGCCCGCGCGAGGGTGGCCAGCGTGAGGGGGGGCAGCGCGACCGCGACGCCCGGCAGGGCGAGGGTCAGAACGGCGATCCGGCGCGCAGCCCGCAGCCCGACATCATCGATCCCGCCGAGTCGAGCGACAGCGGCCTAGTCGAGACGCCCGAGGCCAAGGGTGAAAACCGGGGCGAAAACAAGGGTGAAGGCGGTAACGCACCGCGCAAGCCCGCCCGCAAGCCGCGCAGCCGCAAGCCCGCCAAGTCTGGCGGCGACGATGGCAATGGTAACGGCAACGGTAATGGCAACGGCACCGAGGGCGGCTCTGGCGAGCAGGGCGGCCAGGGTGGCCAGGGCACCCCGAACCTGTCCGCGGGTCCGTCAGAGGCCGCGGAATAGGTGCGCGGGGCGTATCCTCTCGCTCGATGACCGGCCCGGCGATCCCCGACACCGACAGAATTCAGCCTGCCTTCGTGCTGGTGCGCCCGCAGATGGGCGAGAATATCGGCGCCGCGGCGCGGGCGATGTGGAATTTCGGCCTCGACCGCATGCGCCTCGTGGCGCCGCGCGACGGCTGGCCCAACCCTACCGCAGGCGCGATGGCGAGCGGCGCGGGGCGGCTGCTGGACGAGGCGGGGCTGTTTGACGACGTGGCGGGTGCGATTGGCGATTGCCAGTACGTGATGGCGACGACGGCGCGCGCGCGCGGGATGACCAAGCCGGTGCTGAGCCCCGAGCGCGCGATGCAGGAGGCTGCGCGCCGCATCGCTGCCGGAGAGCGGGTGGCGATGCTGTTCGGTCCCGAGCGGGCGGGGCTGGAGAATGACGACGTGGCGCGCGCCAACGCGCTGGTGAACGTGCCGGTCAATCCCGAGTTTCCCAGCCTGAACCTTGCGCAATGCGTACTGCTCTGCGCCTACGAGTGGCGGCGTGCCACGGCCGAGGTGGTGGCCGAGCGCGTGGACATGGCCGGTGCCGACTGGGCCGAGCGGCAAGAGATCGAGCGTCTGGCCGACCATTACGAGGAACGGCTGGAGACGGCGGGGTTCTTCTTTCCCGAGCACAAGGCGGCGCGGATGCGGCGCAACCTGCGAAACATGTGGAGCCGGATGCCGCTGACGCGCGCCGATGTGCGGATGCTGCACGGGATCATGCGGCAGATGGTCCGCTGGGGCGGGCGCGGTTGAAGGCGTGCGGCGCGCGGCCTAATCTCTGCCGCATCGGCAATTCGAGGGGCGGGGCATGACCGGGAAACGCAGCATTTTCGAGGAGGTGGGCGCGGATCAGCCCAAGGCCGAGCCGAAGGCGGGTGGCATCGACGCCGGGCGGCGCGGCGCGCGGCGCGGGATTCGCCTGTGGCTGATGCTGCTGTTTGCGCTGGTGGCGGTGATGATCGCCGTCGGCGGGCTTACCCGGCTCACCGATAGCGGGCTGTCGATCACCGAGTGGAAGCCGGTGACCGGGGCGCTGCCGCCGATGTCCGAGTCCGTCTGGCAGGAGGAATTCGACAAGTACCGCGCGATTCCGCAATACGAATTGCTCAACAAGGGGATGAGCCTGGCCGAGTTCAAGGCGATCTACTGGTGGGAGTGGGGCCACCGGCAACTGGGCCGGGTGATCGGCCTCGTCTGGGCGCTGGGGTTCTTTGGCTTCCTGCTGGCGCGGCAGATCCCCAAAGGCTGGACCGGGCGGCTTCTTGGCCTCGGTGCGCTGGGCGGCGCGCAAGGCGCGATCGGCTGGTGGATGGTGTCCTCTGGCCTGGGCGACGGGATGATCGCGGTGGCGTCCTACCGGCTCGCCGTGCATCTCGGCCTCGCCTTCGTCATCCTCGGGCTGATCGCGTGGTACGTGATGGCGCTGGGGCGTGAGGAGCGCGAGCTGATGCAGGCGCGGCGCGGGCGCGAGGGCAGGCTGTTCGGTCTTTCCACCGGCCTCATGCATTTCGCCTTTCTGCAAATACTCCTTGGTGCGCTGGTGGCGGGGATCGACGCAGGCCGCACCTATACCGACTGGCCGCTGATGGCCGGGGGTATCCTGCCGCCCGACATGATGGACCTGAGCCCCTGGTGGCGGAATTTCTTTGAAAACCCGGGCACCGTTCAGTTCATTCACCGGGTGAGCGGCTATCTGTTGTTGGCCTTTGGCGTGGTGGTCTGGCTGCGCGGACGGCGCAGCGCGCACGCGGTGACGCGGGGGGCATTCACAGCGGCGATCGGCGTGTTGGTCTTGCAGATGGTTCTGGGGATCATGACGGTCCTCTATATCGCGCCGTGGCAACTGGCCATCGCGCATCAATTCGTGGCTGTGGTGCTGTGGGTGCTGATCCTGCGGGCACGGTTCCTGAGCCAGTATCCGCGCGCCACGTCGCTGAGGGGGACCTGAGATGGCAGCATATGACGATCTGATGGCGCTGGAGCGCGAAACGCAGGCGCTGGCGCAGGTCGCCGGGCGGCTTGGCTGGGATCAGGAGACGATGATGCCGCGCGGGGCCGCCGAGCAGCGCGCCGAGGAGAGTGGCGCGATGCAAGCGGTGCTGCATGCGCGGCCTACCGATGCGCGGCGCGGCGATTTGCTGGCCGAGGCGGAGAGCGTGGCCACGGATGAGGTGGCGCGCGCGCAATTGCACCATATCCGCCGCGATTACGATCGCGCGACGCTGGTGCCGGGCGACCTGGCGGTGGCGCTGGCGCGGCTGACGAGCCGGGCGCAGGGGCAATGGGCCGAGGCGCGCGCTGCCGACGATTACGCGGCGTTTGCGCCGGTGCTGGCCGAGGTGGTGCGATTGAAGCGCGAGGAGGCGGCTGCGGTGGCGCGGGGGCGCGACCTCTATGATGCGCTGATCGACGACTTCGAGCCGGAGATGAATGCGGCACGGCTTGACGAGATGTTTGCCGAGATGCGGCCCCGGCTGGTCGATCTGCGTGCCCGCGCGCTCGACCGGGAGTGGCCCGCACTGGACGCGCATTTCGATGAGCAGGCGCAACTGCGCCTGTCGCGCGAACTGGCGCGCAATTTCGGTTATGATTTCGCGCGCGGGCGGCTCGATATGGCGGTGCATCCGTTCTCGTCCGGCTCGGGCGACGATGTGCGCATCACCACGCGGGTGAGCGAGCATGACCCGTTCAACTGCCTCTATTCGACGATCCACGAGACCGGTCACGCCTGTTACGAGCAGGGGATTGACCCGGAATATCGACTGACGCCCTTGGGGCAGGGCGTGTCGATGGGCGTGCATGAAAGCCAGAGCCGGATTTATGAGAATCAGCTGGGGCGCAGCCGGGCCTATTCCGGCTGGCTGTTCGGACGGATGCGCGAGATGTTCGGCGATTTCGGGGTGGCCAATGCCGGGACGTTCTATCGCGCGGTCAACCGGGTGCATCGCGGCTATATCCGCACCGAGGCGGACGAGGTGCAGTACAACCTTCATATCATGCTGCGATTCGATCTGGAGAAGGCGTTGATCGCGGGCGATTTGGGCACCGATGATCTCGAGGCCGCGTGGAACGACCGCTTTGCCGCCGATTTCGGCTATGCGGTGGATCGGGCCTCGAACGGAGTGTTGCAGGATGTGCACTGGTCGGTGGGCCTGTTCGGCTATTTCCCGACCTACAGCCTCGGCAATGTCTATGCCGGGTGTCTGTACCGCGCGATGCGCGGGGCGGTGCCGGACCTAGAGGCGGAGCTTGCGCGCGGCGAGACCGGCGGGGCGACCGCGTGGCTGCGCACGCAGGTGCAGCGGCATGGCGGGCGGTTTGCCCCGGCGCAGGTGATCGCGCGCGCCTGCGGCGGGGAAGAGCCGACAGCGGGGCCGCTGCTGGACTATCTCGACGAGAAATTCGGCGGGATGTGAGGGGCGCGTCGCGCGCATCCCTGCAGCCTCTTTCCCGCGGCCGGTCAGCGCGCCCCCTGCGCGGGCAGCCAGATGGTGAATTCGGCACCGTTCCGGGGCCGGTTGCGGGCGGTGATGATGCCGCCCGCCTGTCGGATCAGCGTCTGGCTTACCGACAGGCCGAGGCCCGTGCCCTCGCCATGCCGTGTGGTGAAGAACGGATCGAACACCGCGGCGATCTTGTCCTCCGGGATACCCGGCCCGGTGTCGCCCACAACGAGCGCCGCGCCGGGGCGGTCCTCGCGCGCCATCGGGCGGGTCTCTATCATCAGCCGGCCGCCGGTGCCCATCGCCTGCGCGGCGTTGGTCACGAGGTTGATGATGACCTGCTGCAACTCGCCGGGGTTGATGGTGACGAGGGGGGTGTCGGGTGCTTCGGAGATGCTGACCTCTATCTCGGCCTTGGACAGGACGTGATCGACCAGCACGAGGCAGTCGCGCAGCACCTGGCCCAGGTCCACGTCTTCCTCGAAGCTACCGAACTCGGTGGGTCGCGCGAACTGCAAAAGCTTGCCGACGATGGCGCTGATGCGGCCGACCTGCCGGTCGATGAGCCCAAGCTCGTGGAGAACCGGCTCTGCCCGGTCCCCGAGTGTTTCGCGGATCACGTCGAGATTGCCCTGGATGACGGCGGTGGGGTTGTTGATCTCGTGCGCGACACCGGCGGTGATCTCGCCGATGGAGGCGAGTTTCTCGGACATGACCAGTTGCTGATAGGTGCATTCGAGCTTGGCATTCGCCTCGCGCAGCTCGGCGGTGCGCTCATCGACGCGCTGGTTCAGTTCGTCGTTCCAGGCGCGCAGCGCGCGATCGCGTTCCTGCACCTGGTCGAGCAGGCTGTCGAGATGGGCGGCCACGGCACCGATCTCGTCGCGCGCGGGCACGCGGCCGATGCGCGCCTCGAGGTCGCCCGCCTCTACCCGTGCCATTGTGCGGGTCATCCGCTCGAGCGGCGCGAAGATATTGCGCGCCAGCCGCAGGAAAAGCGGCGCGCTGAGTGCGACCACGGCCAGGAATGCCGTAAACACGATGAGGTAGGCGTTGCGCTTGGCCGCGTCGAACGGCGCCTGGAGAAAGCCCACGTAGAGCATGCCGATGCGGTCCCCGGTGCTGTCGATGATCGGGCGATAGGCCGACATGTACCAGTCATTGACCACGAAGGCGCTGTCGAGCCAGGTACGCCCCTCGTCCAGCACCGCGTGCCGGACCGCCGCCGACACGCGGGTGCCGAGTGCGCGGCTGCCCTCGAACAGCCGCACGTTGGTGGACACGCGCACATCCTCGAGAAACAGTGTGGCGGTGCCCTGCCGCGCCCCCGGTGCGCCGCTGTCGCGATAGACGAGCGCGTTGATCGTGTCGATGAAATCGAGGTTGCGGTTGAGCAGGATGCCACCCACCAGCACCCCCTCGCGCCCGTCGGTGGTGACCGGGGTGGCGCTGTGCACGACCATGCCGCGATCCTCGACCGTGCGGGTGGTGGGCACGGCGGCTTTCGTCGGGATGAGCGGCACAAGGGCGCGGTCGGCCAGTGCCGGGCCGGTTTCGGGCAGGGCGGCGAGGTCATCCTGCGCGAAGAGGTCGATCTCGGTGGCGGGCACCCCGGCGGCGGCGCGGGCGATCACCGGCCAGCCGGTATCCCCCGCCCGCGCGCGGGGCAGGTAATAGAGGAAATCGAGCCCGAGGGTATCGCGTTCCCGGGCGAGAAAGCCGGAGAGGTCGGCCCCGTCTTCGCGCAGCGTGCGATCAAAACGCAGCGATCGGGCGAGCGCGGTGACGTCGCCGCCGGTGGTGGTCAGGATGCGCTGCACATACTGGTCGGCCACCCGCAGGTCGGTTTCGACATTGGTGATGAGCAGCGCGTCGTAATTGGCCGACCAACGCCCGACCGCCACCGCCAGAAGCGCGGGCATCAGCACCACCAGGGGCAGTAGCGCGAGAATGAGCAGGCGTAGCCGAACGGATTTCATGCAAAAGGGCCGCGATCCCGTTTGGAGACCCCGACCCTAAAGCAATTTCAGAAGAAGTTGATAGCCTTTTTCGGTCCGAAATTGCGACACCTCGGCATCATTGATGCGGATTGCGCAGTTCGCGGATCAGTCCCAGCCGACCTCGTTGAAGATGGTCTGCGCGGTGGTCGCGTGCTCCTTGAAGGAAGAGGTGGGCGTATCGTTGTCGGGGATGAAGATGCCGAGTTGCGCCACGTGTTCGCCGATCGGCACACCGGCCATCACCGGGTACTCGTTGTTGGCGTTGGCGAATTGCGCCTGTGCCTCTGCGCTGGCGAGGTATTCCAGCAGCGCGGTCGCCTCGTCCTTGTTGGGGGCGTTGACGGCGATGCCAGCGGCGGCGAGGTTGACATGTGCCCCGCGCCCGCTCTGGTTCGGCCAGACAAAGCCGACACCGTCGATACCCGAGGTGAGCCCGTCCACGTCGCTGGCGAGGCCGCGCACGTAGTAATAGGTGTTGGCCACCGCCACGTTGCATTCGCCCGAGACGATGCCGCGAAGCTGGTCGGTATCGCCGCCCTGCGGCGCGCGTGCCATGTTGGCGACAATGCCGGCGGCCCAATCGCGGGCCGGTTCCTCGCCGTGGGTCTCGATGATGGAGGCCATGAGCGACTGGTTGTAGATGTTCGAGGACGAGCGGATGCAGACCTGGCCCTTCCACTTGGGATCGGCAAGCTCTTCATAGGTTTGCGGCGGGTTCTCGACCCGTTCCCTGGAATAGAAGATGATGCGCGCGCGCTGCGACAGGCCGGTCCAGAGATTCTCGTCGTCGCGCAGGTGGGCGGGTACGTTGGCCTCGATCACCGCCGATTCGAACGGCTGAAGCAGCCCCCTTTCCTCGGCGCGCGAGATGCGGCCCACATCGACGGTCATGAACACGTCGGCTGGGCTGTTGGCACCCTCGGCCTCCATCCGCGCCATCAGCTCGTCGGCCTTGGCCTCGATGCGGTTGATGGTGATGCCGGTCTTCTCGGTGAAGGCGGCATAGAGCGCGTCGTCGCTGTCATAGTGACGGCTGGAATAGAGGTTGACCTCCTGCGCGAAGGCAGGGGCCGTGAGGGCGATCAGCGCGGTGGCCGAGAGCGCAGCCTTGATCGGATTCATCGGGGACTCCTCTTGGTTGATCCGAGTATTTAACTCGGAAATCTGTCGCAATTCTGACAGAATGAGTCAACGGTTATTTCCGATAATTCCACTCAGGCTATGGCCGGTCATGGTCAGCGCGAAAATGAGCGCAGCCACGCAAACGATGGTGGGGCCGGTGGGCGTGTCGAGCCGGAACGAGGCAGCCAGCCCGCCCAGCGCCGCCGCCCCGGCGATCGCCGTCGCGATCAGGGCCATGCGTTCGGGCGTGGCCGAGAGCGGGCGGGCGGCGGCGGCGGGCACGATCAGCATGGCGGCGATCAGCAGCACGCCCACTACCTTGATCGCCACCGCCACCACCAGCGCCAGTGCCAGCGTGAGCACCATCTGCTCGCGGCGCGGGTCGATCCCCTCGGACCACGCCAGATCGGGGCTGAGCGTCGCGGTCAGCAGCGCCTGCCAGCGCCAGACCAGCAGCGCCACGACCCCTGCCGCGCCACCCCAGATCACCGCGAGGTCGCCCCGGCTGACGGCGAGGATATCGCCGAAGAGATAGGCCATCAGGTCGATTCGCACGCCCGACAGGAACGACACCCCCACCAGCCCGAAGGCGAGCGCCGAATGGGCCAACACGCCCAGGAGCGTGTCCATCGCGAAACCGCGTCCCGAGAGGGTGGAGACCGCGCTTGCCATCGCGAGCGACATCACCAGCGCGCCCGCGAAGACCGAAGCATCAAAGGCCAGTGCCAAAGCTACGCCGAGGATTGCGGCATGGGCCGTGGCATCGCCGAAATAGGCCATGCGCCGCCAGACGACGAAGCTGCCGAGCGGGGCCGCCGCCAGCGCCACGCCGAGGCCCGCGAGAGCCGCGCGCACGAGAAAATCGTCGAGGATCATTCGGCGGCCTCGTGGCTGTGATCGTGGTTATGGTCGTGGTCGTGCGAGTGGCCGTGCTCGTGGCGGTAGAGCGCGAGCGCGCCGTGGGTGCCGGTGCCGAAGAGGGCGCGGTATTCCTCGGCCTGCGCGACGATCTCGGGGCGACCCTCGCAGCAGACATGGCCGTTGAGGCAGATCACCCGGTCGGACGCGCTCATCACGACGTGTAACTCGTGGCTGACCATCAGCACCGCGCAGCCCATCTCCTGCCGCACCTCCTCGATTCGGCGGTAGAACGCCGCCGATCCCGGCTGATCGAGGCCCTGCGTCGCCTCGTCGAGGATCAGGAGGTCGGGGCTGTCCATCAGCGCGCGCGCCAGCAGCACGCGCTGGAACTGCCCGCCCGAGAGGTCCGCCATCTGACGGTGGCGCAGGTCGGGCAGGCCCGCGCGGTCGAGCGCGGCGCGCAGGTCGGTCGCGGCGCGGCGGCGGGGCAGGGCGAGAAACCGCATCACCGTCATCGGCAGGGTCGGGTCGATGTGCAGGCGCTGTGGCACGTAGCCGATGCGCAGCCCCGGTGCGCGGCGGACATGGCCGCGACTCACCGGCACCGCGCCGATCAGCGCGCGCAAGAGCGTGGACTTGCCCGACCCGTTGGGGCCGACGATGGTGACGATCTCGCCGCGTTCAAGGCTGAGCGAGACATCGTGCAGCACCTCGGCGCGGCCAAGGCGCACGGCGAGGCCGGTGGCGGCGATCAGCGGCATGGCGCGGCCCCGTCGCGGCAGCGCGGGCAGCGGCCTACGGCTTCGACCACGGCCTGTTCTATTTCGAACCCGGCGGCCTCGGCGGCGGCGCCGAGCATCCCGCGCGCCGGTTCGGCATGGGTCTCGGCGACCGCATCGCAGATGCGGCAGATGAGAAAGGCCGGGGTGTGCGTGGCATCCGGGTGGGTGCAGGCGATGAAGGCGTTGAGCCGCTCGATCTTGTGGGCGAAGCCGTTGGTCACGAGGAAATCGAGCGCCCGGTAGGCCACCGGCGGCTGTGCGCCGAGCCCTTCCTCGCGCAGCGTGTCGAGAATTTCGTAGGCCCCCATCGCGCGGTGCCCCTCGAGCAGGATTTCGAGCACGCGGCGGCGTTGGGGCGTGAGATTGAGCCGGTGGCGCGCGCAATGCGCCTCGGCTGCATCGAGCGCCTCGCGCTTGCAACGGTGATGGTCGTGATGCTCGAATCCGAGTGCGTGCATGGCGGCCTCCAGCGGTCGATTGCGGCTTGATATGTTACATCATAACGATTATCAACCCCGGCAGATATGTAATAAAATAACATATGGAGGATTGAATGCCGACCCGGTTTCTCGTTTCTTTCGGACTGGCGCTGGGATGCGCCGCCCCAGGCATGGCCGCGCCGCAGGTGGCCACCGATATCGCTCCGGTGCATTCGCTGGTGGCGCGGGTGATGGACGGGGTGGGCGAGCCCGCGCTGATCGTGCCGCCGGGCGCGTCGCCGCACGGCCATTCCATGCGCCCCTCCGAGGCGGCGGCGCTAGACCGCGCCGAGGTGGTGTTCTGGATGGGCGAGGGGCTGACACCGTGGTTGGCGGATTCGGTAGAGACGCTTGCGGGCGATGCGCATGTGGTCACGTTGCTGGGAGCGGGCGGCTCGACGGTGCGGACTTTTCGCGAGGGGCTGACATTCGCGACGGCGGACGCGGACGGGCATGACGATGCTGGGCATGACGAGCACGGACACGAGGAAGACGGGCACGAGGACCACGATGAGCACGGGCACGAGGAGGATGGTCACGACGACCATGCCCACGCCCATGACGGCGCCGATCCGCATGCCTGGCTCGACCCGGCGAACGCGCGCGCCTGGCTTGACATGATCGCGGCGGAACTGGCCGAGCACGACCCCGACAACGCCGCGCGCTACGCCGCCAACGCGGCACAGGCCGCGCAGGAGCTGGTCGCATTGGAGGACCGGATCGCCGCGCGCCTCGCGCCCGTGCAGGACACGCCCTACCTCGTCTACCACGATGCCTACCAGTATTTCGAAGCGCGATTCGGGCTGGCCCCCACCGGGGCGCTGGCGCTGGGCGACGCCGCCGATCCGGGGCCGGCGCGAATCGCCGCGCTGCGTGACATGGCACGGGAGGCGGGGATCGTCTGCGTATTCACCGAGCCGCAATTCGATGGCTCGCGGGTCTCGTCGGTGTTTGGCGATACCGCCCGCCACGGCGTGCTCGACCCGCTTGGAGGCCGCCACGCGCCGGGGCCCGCGCTCTATCCGGCTCTCATCGGGGACATGGCCGGAGCGCTGGCGGAGTGCCTCGGCGCAGACGGCTGACGGAACGTCGGAACGCCGCGTAAAACTTGCGCTGCGCCCCGTTCCCGCACATTCTGGCGCGCACGGGAGAGAGCCGTGCCACCAGAGGCGCGGGAACAGGAGGAAAAGGCCATGACGTTCAGCTCGCGTCAGGACGCGCTTGCGATCCAGAATGAGATGCCGTGGGAGGCGCGCGAAACGCCCGCCACGCTGCACGAGATGCTGAGCGCCACGGCGCAGGCCTTTCCCGACCGTCCCGCGCTGAGCTACCAGCTCACGTCGGGGCCCGCCGACAACGCGGTGACGCTGACATGGCGGCAGTTCCAGGAACAGTGCTGCCAGGCGGCCAACCTGTTCCGTAGCCTGCGCATCGGCGAGCAGGACGTGGTGGCGCTGGTGCTGCCCAACTGCGTCGAGACAGCGACCGCCACCATCGGCGGCGCGATTGCCGGGATCGTCAACCCGGTCAACCCGCTGCTGGAGCCAGAGCATATCGGTGCCATCCTGCGCGAGACCGACGCCAAGGTCGTCGTCACGCTCAAGTCATTTCCCAAGACGGACATCGCGCAGAAGACCGCCGAGGCGGTGCGCCATGCGCCGCAGGTACACACCGTGCTCGAGATCGACCTCAACCGATATCTCAGCCCGCCCAAGAGCTGGATCGTGCCGCTGGTGCGCCCGAAAAACGCGGTTCACCATCATGCCGATGCGATGGACTTTCACAAGGCCCTGGCCGGGCAGCCGAAGACGCTGACCTTTGCGGACAGCGCGGGCGACCGGGTGGCGGCCTATTTCCACACCGGCGGCACCACCGGAATGCCCAAGGTCGCGCAGCACAAGTATTCCGGGCTGGTCTACAATGGCTGGCTCGGCCACACGCTGCTCTTTTCCGAAGAAGACAACGTGATGTGCCCGTTGCCGCTGTTTCACGTCTTTGCCTGCCACGTGATCCTGATGGCCTGCATCAAGTCGGGGGCGCATGTCGTGTTTCCCACGCCCGCGGGCTATCGCGGCGAGGGGGTGTTCGACAACTTCTGGAAGCTGTGCGAGCGCTGGAAGATCAGCTTTGTCATCACCGTGCCGACAGCCGTCTCGGCGCTGATGCAGCGCAAGGTGGATGCCGATCTCTCGACCGTCAAGAACGCCTTTTCCGGCTCGGCGCCGATGCCGCTGGAGCTGTTCAATCGGTTCGAGAGCGCGACCGGCATGACCGTGATCGAGGGCTATGGCCTCACCGAGGCGACCTGCCTTGTGTCGTGCAACCCGCCCGACGGGGAAAAGAAGGTAGGATCGGTCGGCGTACCGTTTCCCTACACGGAAGTACGCATCATAAAGGAGACCCCGGATGGCCCGGTGGAGTGCGAGGTCGACGAGGTGGGCGAGATCTGCGTCTCCAACCCCGGCGTCTTCACCGGCAACACCTATACCGAGGCCGAGAAGAACGCGAGCCTCTACTACCACGGCAAATACCTGCGTACCGGCGATCTGGGGCGGCTCGATGCCGATGACTACCTGTGGATAACGGGCCGCGCCAAGGACCTGATCATCCGCGGCGGCCACAATATCGACCCCGCCGAGATCGAGGAGGCGCTGATGACGCATCACGACGTGGCGATGGCCGGGGCCATCGGCCAACCCGATGCCCACACGGGCGAGATGCCCTGCGCCTATGTCGAGCTGGTCGAGGGCGGCACCGCCACGGGCGAGGAGCTTCGCGAATACTGCAAGGTGCATGTCCGCGAGCGCGCGGCGATCCCCAAACATGTCGAGGTGCTGGACGAGTTGCCCAAAACCGCCGTCGGCAAGGTATTCAAGCCCGACCTGCGCAAGCGCGCCATCACCCGCATCTATAACGCCGCGCTTGAGGAGGCGGGGATCGCGGCGCAGGTGACCTCGGTCGTCGATGACAAGAAGCGCGGGCTGGTGGCGCAACTGACCCGCACCGGCGAGGTGAACGAAGAGGCGATGAGCCATGTGCTCGGCCGGTTCGTGCGGCCCTGGGAGTGGGCGGACTAGGCGTGGCTCACGGCTTGCCTGTCAGAGCGAGGTGCGCGAGGCGGGTGATTTCCGACAGGTAGCGCTCCTGCGGCCAGTCGCAGAGGCGGGTCAGGTGCTCCCATGTCGGGATGGAAAGCAGCGTCCACAAAAGGTCGGTTGCCTCGGTCTCGTCCATGACGAGCGCGCGATCCTGCGCGAGCGCCGCGACGACCGCCAATGAGGCCAAGCGCGCGCCCGCTGGATTGCGCGGGCGCGCGGGATGGGCCGCAGCGCGGCCTTATGAGACGTCCTTGTAGCTCACTTCGCGCTTGTCCGCGCCGGTCTTCTCGCGCCGCACGAGAAGCCGGTTGAGCGCGTGGACATAGGCCTTGGCCGAGGCCACGACCGTGTCGGTATCCGCCGATTGCCCGGTGACGATGCGGCCGTCTTCCTCCATCCGCACGCTGACGGTGGCCTGCGCGTCGGTGCCTTCGGTCACGGCGGCCACCTGGTAGAGTTGCAGCCGTGCATCGTGCGGAAACAGCGCCCTGACCGCGTTGAACGTGGCGTCCACCGGCCCGTCGCCGGTGGCCTCGGTGGATTTCTCCTCGCCGTCGATCAGCATGGTGAGGGTTGCCTGTTGCGGGCCTTCGGTGCCGCAGACCACCTGAAGCCGCTTGATCTGCAGGCGGTCGCTCTCGTCGTCGAGCCCGGCATTGACCAGCGCGATCAGGTCCTCGTCATAGACCTCCTTCTTGCGGTCAGCGAGTTCCTTGAACCGCACGAAGATGTCGCCCAGTTGGTTGTCGGCCAGGTCATAGCCCAGGTCATGCAGCTTGGCGCGCAGCGCGGCGCGGCCCGAATGCTTGCCCATCACGATATTGGTGGCGGCAAGGCCGACATCCTCGGGGCGCATGATCTCGAAGGTCTCGGCGTTCTTGAGCATTCCGTCCTGGTGGATGCCCGATTCGTGGGCAAAGGCGTTCTTGCCGACGATGGCCTTGTTGGGCTGCACGGAAAAGCCCGAGACGGCGGCAACGCGACGCGAGATGTGCATGATCTTGCGGGTGTCGATGCCGGTGTCATAGGGCATGATGTCGCCGCGCACGCGCAGCGCCATCACCACCTCTTCCAGCGCGGTGTTGCCCGCGCGCTCGCCCAGCCCGTTGATCGTGCACTCGATCTGCCGCGCGCCGCCTGCGACCGCGGCGAGCGCGTTGGCCGTGGCCATGCCAAGGTCGTTGTGGCAATGGGTGGCGAATACCACCTCGTCGGCGCCCGGCACCGTCTCGATCAGGCGGCGGATGAGGTCCGCGCTCTCGACCGGCGCGGTATAGCCCACGGTGTCGGGGATGTTGATGGTGGTTGCGCCCGCCTTGATCGCGATTTCCACCACGCGGCACAGGTAATCCCATTCGGTGCGCGTGGCATCCATCGGCGACCATTGCACGTTGTCGCACAGGTTGCGGGCATGGGTCACCGTCTCGTGGATGCGTTCGGCCATCTGGTCCATGTCCAGATTGGGGATCGCGCGGTGCAGCGGCGAGGTGCCGATGAAGGTATGGATGCGCGGAGAGTTGGCGTGTTTCACCGCGTCCCAGCAGCGGTCTATATCCTTGAGGTTGGCGCGGGCGAGGCCGCAGATCGTGGCGTTCCTGGCCTGCTTGGCGATCTCGCTCACGGCGCGGAAATCGCCCTCCGAGGCGATGGGAAAACCCGCCTCGATGATATCGACGCCCATCTCGTCGAGCAGCCCGGCGATCTCGAGCTTTTCCTCGTGGGTCATGGTCGCGCCGGGGCTTTGCTCGCCGTCGCGCAGCGTGGTGTCGAAAATGACCACCCTGTCTTTTTTCGCCTGCGGCGAAACGCGGTCCTTGGCTGTATCAGTCATGTCGGGTCTCTTTGTTCAATGATGTCCGTTGGCCTTGGGGCGCGGGGGTGCACATCCTCTGAGCGCTCGCGCCGCGGGGCACGCTCAGAGGCGGCTAAGCAGGAGAAGGCCGGGGAGCGCGCGCAGGCCATCGGCACGCGCCGGGGCGCGATGCGACATCCGGATATGGGCCTGCATCATCATGGCCGCCACTATAAGAGCGGGGCGCGCGGTTGAAAAGCGTGAATTTGGCGGCGCGCGACGCTTGAAGCGGGGGCGCGCCCGGCTAGCTCTGGCGAGATGGACACCGCATTGATCATTGGCGCCTCGGGCGGGATCGGCGCTGCCGTGGCGCAGGCGCTTGGCGCGCGGGGCGTCGCGGTTACGGGGCTGTCGCGGTCGGGTGACGGGCTCGACGTGACCGACGAGGGCAGCGTGCGGGCGGCGTTGGGGCGGCTTTCCGGTCCCTACGACCTGATCCTGGTGGCGACCGGCGCGCTGGAAATCGGCGGCGCGCGGCCCGAGAAGGCTTTGAAGCAAGTAACGGCGCAGGCGATGGTGGACCAGTTCGTGCTCAATTGCGTGGGGCCGTCGCTGGTGCTCAAGCATGCCGTGGCCCTGCTGCCGCGCGACCGGCGCTCGGTCTTTGCCGCGCTGTCGGCGCGGGTGGGCTCGATCGGGGATAACGGCTTTGGCGGCTGGTACAGCTACCGCACCGCCAAGGCGGCGCTCAACCAGATGATCCACACCGGCGCGATCGAGTTGGCGCGCAGCCACCGCGAGGCCGTCTGTGTGGCACTGCACCCCGGCACCGTGGCCACGCCGTTCACAGAGAAGTATCTCGGGCGCCATCCGTCGGTGGCACCGGAGGAGGCGGCGCAGAACCTGCTCGCGGTGATCGGCGATCTCGTGCCCGGGGACAGCGGCCAATTCTTCGACTGGCAGGGCAAGCCGGTGCCGTGGTGAGCCGTCTCGTCCTGGTGCTAGGGGACCAGCTGAGCCACGATCTCTCGGCGTTGCGCGCGGGCGACCGCGCGCGCGATCTGGTGGTGATGGCCGAGGTGATGGACGAGGGCAGCTATGTCCCCCATCACCCCAAGAAGATCGCGCTGGTGCTCTCGGCCATGCGCCATTTCGCGGACGAGTTGCGCGCCGACGGCTGGCAGGTGGCCTATACGCGGCTCGACGACGCGGGGGCGTCGCGGAGCATCGTGGGAGAGCTGATGCGGCGAGGCGAGGCGCACGGGACAAGCGAGGTGATCGCCACGCAGCCCGGCGAGTGGCGGCTGATCGAGGCGCTGGAAGCGGCGCCGCTGACGGTGACACAGCTACCCGATGACCGGTTTATCTGCTCGCTGGAGGAATTCGACGCCTGGGCAGAGGGACGCCGCGAGTTGCGCATGGAGTATTTCTACCGCGAGATGCGGCGCAAGACCGGGTTCCTGATGGAAGATGGCAAACCGGCGGCCGGCAAATGGAATTTCGACCACGACAACCGCAAGCCTGCGCGGGTCGACATGCTGCGCGCGCGCCCGATGCGGTTTGCACCGGACGCGATCACCAAGGAGGTGCTCGATCTGGTCGCGGACCGCTTTGGCGGTAATTTCGGCGACCTGCGCCCGTTCTGGTTCGGGGTCACTGCGGCGCAGGCCAAGCGTGCACTCGACCATTTCGCGAGAGAATTGCTGGCGGGTTTCGGCGATTATCAGGACGCCATGCTCGCGGGCGACCGGTTCCTGCATCATTCGGTGCTGTCGCCATACCTGAATATCGGGTTGCTCACACCTTGGGAAATCTGCACCCGTGTGGTCGAGGAGTGGACGGCCGGGCGTGTGCCGATCAATGCCGCAGAGGGCTATGTGCGGCAGGTCATTGGCTGGCGTGAATACATGCGCGGCCTTTATTTCCGCGAGGGGCCCGGCTATGTGCGGCGCAATGCGCTGGGGCACGGGCGCGCGCTGCCCGCTATGTACTGGGGTGCGCCGACGAAGATGAACTGTGTCTCGCAAGCCATTGAACAAACGCAGAAAGAGTCTTACGCCCACCATATCCAGCGGTTGATGGTCACGGGCAATTTTGCGCTCCTGGCCGGAATCGATCCGGCCGAGGTGCACGAATGGTACCTGTCGGTCTATGCCGATGCGTTCGAATGGGTCGAGGCCCCCAACGTGATCGGCATGAGCCAGTTCGCCGACGGCGGCATCGTCGCGTCGAAACCTTATGTGTCTTCAGGTAATTACATTGCGAAGATGTCAGATTACTGCGCGTCCTGCGCCTATTCGGTAAAGGCGAAGACCGGCGATCTGGCCTGCCCGTTCAACCTGCTCTACTGGGATTTTCTCGTGCGCCATCGCGATCGGTTCGGGCGCAACCCGCGGATGGGGCCGATTTACCGGACATGGGACCGGATGGATGCGGAACGCCATCACGCCGTGCGTGACGGCGCCGCGGCAGTTCTGGCGCGGCTCGATGCGGGGGACGAGGTCTGACTATTCCGTGCGGGTGAGATTGTCGGTGAGCACGCCATCCTCCCAGGTGCCGCTCGCCTCTTTCCCGCCGGCGTAGCGCATCGTGCCCTCGCCCTGCCGCTTGCCGGAGAGGAACATGCCCTCGTAGACATCGCCATTGGCATAGGTTGCCACGCCGCGCCCCGATATCTCGCCCTCGCGCCACTCGCCCTCGTAGACGAAGCGGTCGTTCTCGGGCGTGTCGGGGTTGTCGGGGATGGTGATCTTGCCTTGCCCGTGGCGCTGGCCATCGACGAATTCCCCCTCGTAGATGGTGCCGTCGGGATAGGTGGCGGTGCCTTGTCCGTGGCGCTGCCCGTCGTTCCACTGGCCCTCGTAGCGATAGCCGTCGGGATAGGTCATCACGCCGTGGCCGTGGTTGCGCGCGTTCACGAACTCGCCCTCGTAGACCAGCCCGCTGGGATAGGTGGCGCGGCCCGTGCCCTCGATCACGCCGCCGACCCATTCGCCCTCGTAGGTCGAGCCGTCAGGGTAGGTGATCTTGCCCTGCCCGTTGGCGAGATCGTCGCGAAACTGGCCCTCGTAGACCGAGCCGTCCGGATAGGTTACGCGACCGGTGCCGGATATCTTGCCGTTCTGCCACTCGCCCTCGTAGCGATAGCCGTCGGTGCCGGTGAATACCCCCTGACCGTGGCGCATGTCGTCCTTGAACTGGCCCTCGTAGACATCGCCGTTGGCATAGGTCACGCGGCCTTCGCCCTCGCGCTGACCAGCGACCAGATCGCCCTCGTAGACATCGCCGTTGGGCTGGATGAGCTTGCCGGTGCCGTCGATCTGGCCGTCCTTCCACATCCCCTCGTAGATCAGCCCGTCGGGCATGGTGAGCTTGCCCTCACCCTCGCGTGCGCCGCGTTTGACCTCGCCTTCGTAGATTGCGCCGTCGGGATAGGTGATGGTGGCGCTTCCCTCCTTGACGCCGCGGACCCAGTCACCCTCGTAGCGATAGCCGTTCGGGCTTTCCATGCGGCCGGTGCCATGATGCATGGCATTGAGAAATCCGCCCTCGTAGCGCACGCCATTGGCATAAACCGCGACACCCTGGCCGGTGATCTCACCCTCTACCCATTCGCCCTCGTATGTGCCGCCATCGGCGAACACGATCTTGCCCAGGCCGTGCGGCTTGCCGCGCGCGAACTCGCCCTCATAGACCGAGCCGTTGGGAAAGCGCGCGACGCCCTCGCCGCGGATCTCGCCCTCGGCCCATTCGCCGGAATATTCATAGCCGTTGGGCAGCGTGTAGGTGCCGGTGCCGTGTTGCAGGCCGTTCTTGAACGTCCCTTCGTATATGCCGCCGTCGTCGTATTGCTTGGTCCGCACCTCGTCGTCCTGCGCAAAGCCTGCATGGCCCGCGACGAGCGCGGCGGTCAGGATCGTCGTATGCGTCACTATGCGTGTCATGTCTGCCCCGATGCCTCTCGCCCGCCAGAAATGGCGGCAGGCGCTGCAAATCTAGATGAGCCCGCGGCATGTGACAACGGGATTCGGGCAATTCGGCTTTTCCTCGCGCCGCGATCTGCTAGATCATCAGGGCAAAGCGGCGAGGGGACGCGCATGGCCGAGAGGTTTCGCCTGACACTGGCACAGCTCAACCCGACGGTGGGCGACCTGGCGGGAAACGCCGCGCTTGCACGCGGGGCGTGGGACGAGGGGCGCGCGGCGGAGGCCGATCTGGTGGCGCTGCCCGAGATGTTCATCACCGGCTACAACATGCAGGACCTGGTGCTGAAACCGGCATTCCACCAGGCCGCGATCGCCGCGATCGAGGCGCTGGCGCGCGACTGTGCCGAGGGGCCGACGTTGGCGATCGGCGGCCCCGCGCTCGACGGCGTCGGGCTCTACAACGCCTATTACGTGCTGCAGGGCGGGCGGATCTCCGCGCGCGTGCTCAAGCATCACCTGCCCAACGAGACCGTGTTCGACGAGAAGCGCCTGTTCGAGAGCGGGCAGGTCAACGGGCCCTATGCGGTGGGCGGGGTGCGCATCGGCTCGCCCATCTGCGAGGATAGCTGGTATCCGGACGTGGCCGAGACGCTCGCCGAGACGGGGGCCGAGATGCTGCTGGTGCCCAACGGCTCGCCGCATTACCGCGAGAAGATGGCGCTGCGGCAGAACCACATGGTGGCGCGGGTGGTCGAGACCGGGCTGCCGCTCGCCTATCTCAACATGGTCGGCGGGCAGGACGACCAGGTATTCGACGGTGGCTCCTTCGTGCTTAACCCTGGCGGTGGGCTGGCGATGCAGTTGCCGATGTTCGAGGAGGCGGTGGCGCAGGTCGATTTCGAGCGCGGCGCCGAGGGCTGGCGCGCGCGCCCCGGCGCGCTGGCGCATCTGCCCGGCGATCTGGAGCAGGATTACCACGCGATGGTTCTCGCGTTGCGCGACTACCTGCGCAAGGCGGGGTTCGAGCGGGTGCTGCTGGGCCTGTCGGGCGGGGTGGACAGCGCGATTGTCGCCACGATTGCCGTCGATGCGCTCGGGGCGGGGAATGTGCGCTGCGTGATGCTGCCCTCGGAATACACGTCGGAGACGTCGCTCGATGATGCGCGGGCCGTGGCCGAAAATCTCGGCTGCCGCTATGATACCGTGCCGATCTCGGCGGGGCGCGCGGCGATCACCGACACGCTCGCGCCGCTCTTCGAGGGCTGCGCGCCGGACATCACCGAGGAGAACATCCAGTCCCGGCTTCGCGGCCTCTTGCTGATGGCGCTTTCCAACAAGTTCGGCGAGATGCTGCTGACCACCGGCAACAAGTCCGAGGTGGCGGTGGGCTATGCCACGATCTACGGCGACATGGCGGGCGGCTACAATCCGATCAAGGATCTTTACAAGACGCGGGTCTTCGACATCTGCCGCTGGCGCAACACCAATCACCGGGTGTGGATGCGGGGGCCGGAGGGCGGGGTGATCCCGGAGCAGGTGATCGACAAGCCGCCGAGCGCCGAGTTGCGCGCCGACCAGAAGGACAGCGACTCGCTGCCCGATTACCCTGTGCTCGATTCGATCCTCGACATTCTCGTGGATCAGGACGGCTCGATCGCCGACTGCGTGGCGGCGGGCCATGATGCGGCGGATGCCCGGAAGGTGGAGCATTTGCTTTACATCAGCGAATACAAGCGCTTCCAGGCCGCGCCAGGGACAAGGCTGTCGTCGCGGGCCTTCTGGCTCGACCGGCGCTACCCGATCGTCAACCGCTGGCGCGACGCATCGGGCGGGGGGAGCGGCACCGGCTGAGGCGGATCATTCGGCGGCGTGGCCGATCCCGGGGGCGGGGCGGTCTGACACGGCGGTGCGGGCCGCGCGCGCCCAGCGCAGTTGCGAGACATGGGCGACGAGGTCCGCCTTGCGCAGCGGCTTGCCGAGAAAGGCGTCCATCCCCGCCAGCCGCGCGGCCTCGCGGTGCTGGTCCAGGATGTTGGCCGAGACCGCGACGACATGCGCCGGGGCCAGACCCTGCGCCGCCTCATGGGTGCGGATGAGGCCGGTGGCCTGATAGCCGTCCATTCCGGGCATCGAGACATCCATCAGCACGATGTCGACCGGGTGTTCGGTGTAGAGCGCGACCGCCTCGGTCCCGCTCGCGGCGAGCCGCAGATCGGCACCGGAATTCGCAAAATACCGTTCGAGCAGCAGCCGGTTGGTGGCGTTGTCGTCGACGGCGAGCACGGTCAGGCCGCTGGCCCAGGCCGCGGCCGGCGCGGTCCCCTCGGCCCCCGGTGCGGCCCCTGTGCGCGGGGTGGTCTGGGGGGATGCTTCCACCCCGAGCAGGCGCGCCACCGTGTCGAGAAACGACCGCTCGCGCAGCGGCTTGCGCAGGACCGCGCCACCGGCGGGGGGCTTCTGCGCTGCACTACCGAGCAGGAGCCTGGGTGTCCGGGCCGCGCAGGCGGGTGCCAACGCGCGGTCATCCATGACCAAGAGATCGGGGGACGGGTCTGCGGCCATGTCCTGCGGCCCCGCGCCCTCGGCCACCCGTGCCCCGTGATGCGCGAGCAGCGCGGCGATCCCGGCGCGCCGCCCGGGCAGCGGATCGAGCAGCCAGACCAACGGCGCGGTGCCATCCGGCAAGGCGAGGGCCCCGTTGCGCGCGGTGTCGGCGGCATCGTCGGTGGGCACCAGAGGCAGGGTAATCGCAAAGCACGACCCGGCCCCGGGCCGCGAGGAAAGCGTGATCCGGCCGCCCATGAGCTGTACGAGTTGCCAGCTCACCGCGAGGCCAAGCCCGGTGCCGCCGGGATGCGTGGTTCTGCCGTCGCCTGCCTGCTCGAACGCCTCGAATATCCGGCCCTGCTGGCCCTCGGGAATGCCCGCGCCGGTATCGTGGACCGAGATCACGATCTCGTCCTTGCCGCCCCGCGCCACGGCCAGGCCGACATGGCCCTCCTGCGTGAACTTGACGGCGTTTCCGGCGATGTTGATGAGCACCTGCCGCAGTCGCCCGGCATCGCCGATCATCACCTCCGGCAGGTCCGGGGCGACATGGGCGTAGAGCTCGATCCCCGTGCGCGACGCTAGCGGCGCGAGCAGTTGCGCGACATCCTCGACGATCTCGCGCAGGCGGTAGGGCTCTTGCGCGAGGGTGAATTTGCCCGCTTCGATCTTGGAGAAGTCGAGGATATCGTTGATGATCGCCAGCAGGGCGTCGCCCGAACGCACCACGGTGGTGACATAGGTCTCCTGTTCGGGCGAGAGCGGGGTTTCCGACAGCAGGTCGGCCATGCCGAGGATGCCGTTCATGGGTGTGCGGATCTCGTGGCTCATCCTTGCGAGGAAATCGGATTTTGCCGCGTTCGCTGCGATCGCCTCGGCGCGGGCGCGTTCCAGCCGCGACAAGAGCCCGCGTAGCGGGCGCCCGACGATCACCCGGAACGACACCCAGTTGGCGAGCGCGGCGACGAGAATGCCGCCCGCGAGCAGCAGCAGCAGGAAATCCCGCTGATAGCGCTTGACGGTCGCGATCTCGCGCTCGTCGAAATGCGTCACCAGCTTGGTGATCGGCCAGGAATACACCTCGTAAGGCAGGGTCAGCGCGCCGCCCGCCCCTTTGCAGCCCAGCCCCCGTGGCACCACGGCAAGCTGGTGTTGCGTCCCGGGATCGACCAGCTCGACGCAGCGGATTGCCGGGTCGCCGAGCAGCGTCTGCATCAGGTCGGTGACGTAGGGCGCGCGCCAGTCGGTCGCGCCCTCCGACTGGTCGCTGAAGCGTTCCAGCGCGCCGCCCAGCCGCGCGGTGGCGTTGCCGATGCGCATCGCCATCGCCTCCTCGCTGCGCAGGAGGTTCTTCTCGCTCAGCCACAGGAGCCCGGCCCCGGCAAAGGCGAGGAAGGTAGGCACCATCACGGCGGTGAGCTTGAGATACAGGCTCAGCGTCGGCGTGCGCGGATCGGCGGTGGCGGCCATGGGCGCGGCGCTCATTCCAGCCGCGCCGCGCGGCCCGCGTCCATCAGCGCGTGCAGCGGAGCGCGGTTGTCGATCTCCATCCGGATGACGCCAAAGCGCCCGTCGCTTTCGGCGATGTAGTAATCCACCGGCGCCTCGTCCCCGTTCTCGGAGACGAGCGTGGCGCACATGACATAAATGTCGTCCATCCTGAGGATGATTTCGTGGTTCTCGGTCGGGTAGTATCGGGTGACCGCGCCGGTCGCCAGATTGACATGGGGAAGCGCGCCGCCGAGCATCGAGCGGCCCAGGCTGCGCTGCAACGTTGCCTGAAGCCGCGTGCGCAACTCGTTGAGCGATTGAGCCTCTGCCCCGGTTGCGCAAAGCAGACCGAGTACCAGAAGCACGGAGAGTGGCGAACGTGTCATGCCGGGATCGTCCTTCATCCTGAATCGCCTGTGCATTGAACGCGCGCAGCGTTATCAAATCGTTTCCACGGGCGTTTCCTCGCGATCACCTTTGCGCGAGGTATTGCCGGGGGCCACGCGGATGTGACTTGTCGGCGCTATCTCATGCGTCGCAACATGGGTCCGGATCATGCGGGGTGCGATATGCGGTTTGTCTTTTTCTTTCAGGTCATTCTGGTGCTTCTTGCGGCGCAGGGGGCGGCTGCCTGCGGCGTCGACAGCGACTGCCGGATCGGTGATCGGCACTACCGGATCGCATGGCCCGAGGACGCGCGCGCGCCGGTGGGCGCAATCGTCTTTGCGCATGGTTATCGCGGGTCGGCTGCGGCGGTGATGCGCAATCGCGGCCTGCGTCGCATGGCGGCGGAGGAGGGGCTCGCGCTCATCGCGCTCAAGTCGCTGGATCGCGACTGGGTGATTCCCCACGCACCCGGCCACGCGGGCACCGACGGGGCCCGCGAATTCGCCTATGTCGAGGCGGTGCTGGCAGATGTCGCGCGGCGGTATCCGTTGGACACGGGCCGGGTGATGGGCGCGGGCTTTTCGTCCGGGGCCATGCTGATCTGGAATCTCGCCTGCGCCATGCCGGAGCGATTCGCGGGGTTTGTCGCCGTGGCCGGCACCTTCTGGCAGCGCCCGCCCGCGCGTTGCGCCACCCCGGTGGAGAGCCTCGTGCATATCCACGGTCAGAGCGACCCGACGGTGCCGCTGACGGGCCGCGCCATCCGCGAGACGTGGCAGGGCGACGTGCGCGAGGCGCTGTCGATGTATCGCCGCCTCGGCGGGTTCCGCGCGGCACAACCCGCGGGGATCGAGGGCCTCACCTGCGAGGGCTGGCGCAATGCGCGCGGCGAGATCCTTGATTTCTGCCAGCATCCGGGCGGGCACTCGCTGCGCACCGCCTATATCCGCGCGGGGTTGGACCGGCTGCGCGAGGCGGGGCAAATGTAGCGCGCCACACCCCGGCGCCCGGTCACTCCCACCAGCGGTCGATGGCGGCGATGTCGTCGTCGGACCAGCCGAAATGGTGGGCGAATTCATGCACCACCACATGCGCCACCAGATCGGGCAGCGCCACGTTGCCGCGGTCGCGCCATTCCTCGAGGATCGGCTCGCGGAAAATCCACACGGTGTCGGGGCCGAGCGGCTGGTCGAAGTGGGATTTCTCTGTCAGCGGGATGCCTTCGTAGAGCCCGGTGAGGTCGCGCGCGTCCTCGATTTCCATCTCGTCGAGGAGATGCGCGGGCGGCCAGTCCACGACCAGGAGCACCACCTCCGATGCCGCGGCGCGGAACGCGGGCGGCAGCGCGTCGATGGCGTTTTGTGCGAGCCGCTCGAACGCGGCGAGGGAGGGGGGCGCCTGATCCATGCCCGTCCTATCGGGCAGGGCGCGGGGTTTGTAAATATCCCCTCCCGCGCCCGTGCCCCCCCCGCGGCTCAGAGCATCAGTTGATAGCTCGTCGGCAGGTAGCGGTATCCTTCGCCCGCCTGCTCGACATAGCCGGTGCCGGGCCAGGGCATGTGATATCCCACGAACGGGATATTGTCGGCGGCCAGCATACCCAGCAGGCGGCGGCGGGTTTCGGCCGCCCTGGCCTTGTCCATGTCGAATTTTACCTCCCAGTCGGGATAGCCAAGCGACCAGACATAGTGATTGGCGAAATCGGCGGCGAGCAGCAGTTGCCTGCCCCCGCTTTCGATCATGTAGACGGTGTGCCCGGGGGTGTGGCCATGCGCGGCCATCGCGGTGATGCCGGAGGCGACGCTTGCACCGTCGCCGATCATCTCGGTCTGCTCGGCCAGCGGGCGCATCTTGGCCTCGAATGTCTGGTTGTCCATCGCCGCCCACGCGTCGAATTCGACACCTGACGTGACGTAGCGCGCATTGGCGAAGGTTGCGCCGCTCTCGCCCATCAGTCCGCCGATGTGGTCGCCATGCATATGGGTGATGACCACGACGTCCACCTGGTCGGGCGTGTAGCCCGCCGCCTGCAGCGCGCCCGTGATGCCCTCGGGGTTGAGCCCGGTGTCAAAGAGCACGAGCTCGCTGCCGGTGTTGACCACGGTGGGGGTAAAGAAGAACTGCGCCTGATCGGTCGGAATGTTGGCGGCCTCGGAGGCGGCGTTGAACGCCTCTTCGCTGACATTGAGGCCGAAGATCGAATGCGGGTCGGGGCGCGGCATGGTCGCGGCCAGAAGCGTCGTGACCTCGAACTCGCCAAGCGTCACGCGGTTGAACCGCGTCGTACCGGCGCCCATCATCGGTGCCGCGGCGCGCGCGACCGGGGCGGTGACGGCCGCCATCGGCAGCGCGGCGGCCGAGGCGAGGACACAGCGGCGGGTGAGGGTGGGTGCGCGTGACATAGAATCCTCCTGTCGGTTTGGTTTGGATCGACTGTAACGCGTTAGCACGTAGGGCGTGTGGCTCTCACGCAAAATTGAGAGGCCCGCGGCGTGCTACGAAATGTGCCGTTTTCCGCGCGGTTAAACGCGTGTAGCGTCGCCGCCATGATGAGCCTTTTCGCCAACCGGAACTATGCCCGCCTGTTCGGCGCGCAGGTCGTCGCACTTCTGGGCACCGGGCTTCTGACCGTGGGGCTGGGTCTTCTGGCCTATGATCTCGCGGGGGCACGCGCGGGCGTGGTGCTGGGCACCGCCTACACGATCAAGATGGTGGCCTATGTGGGTCTTTCCCCGCTGGCGCAGGCCTGGGCGCTGCGCCTGCCGCGCAAGGCGGTGCTGATCGGGGCCGACGCGCTGCGCGGGGGCGTGGCGCTGTGCCTGCCCTTCGTCACCGAGCTGTGGCAGGTCTACGTGCTGATCTTCATGCTGCAGGCGGCCTCGGCCACGTTTACCCCGGCCTACCAGGCGGTGCTGCCCGACATTCTGCCCGAGGAGCGCGAGTATACCCGCGCGCTGTCGCTGTCGCGCATGGCCTATGACCTCGAGAACCTGCTGAGCCCGGCGCTGGCGGGGTTGTTGCTGGCGGTGCTGAGCTATCACTGGCTGTTTGTCGGCACCTTCGCGGGCTTCGTCGTCTCCACCGTTCTCGTGGCGTTATCGGCGATCCCGGCGCTGGGCCGCGCCGCCGCTGCGCGCCCGTTCCGCGAGCGGCTGTCGCGGGGCCTGCGCATCTACCTCGCGACGCCGCGGCTTCGGGGCCTCTTGTCGCTCAATCTCGCGGCGGCGGCGGTCGGGGCCTTCGTGCTGGTCAACACGGTGGTGCTGGTGCGCGCCGGGCTGGGCGGCGGCGAGAGTGGCCTGGCGATTGCGATGGCGGCGTTCGGCGCGGGGTCGATGGCGGCGGCGCTGTTGCTGCCGCGGCTGCTCGATCATCTGCCCGACCGGCGGGTGATGATGGCGGGCGCGCGGGGCCTCGCGGCGGTGGCGCTGGTCGCGGGGTCGGTGTTGTGGCTGGACGGGTTGCCGGGCTGGGCGGTGTTTCTCGCGGTCTGGGCGGTGTTCGGCTTTCTCTATTCGGCCATCCTCACGCCTTCGGGGCGGCTGTTGCGGCGCTCGGCCCATGCCGACGACCGACCGGCGGTGTTCGCCGCGCAATTCGCGCTCAGCCATGCCTGCTGGCTGGGGACCTATCCGCTGGCCGGCTGGGCGGGAGAGGCCCTGGGCATGGGCCCGGCGCTGATGCTGCTGGCGGGGGTCGCGGGGCTGGGGCTGGTCGCGGCGGCGCGACTGTGGCCCGCGAACCTGCCCGACGCACCCGAGCACACGCATCCCGATCTGCCCGACGATCACCCGCACCTGCGCGCCCACGGCGGGCGCAGGCACGCGCATCCCTTCGTGATCGACGACGATCACCACGCCTGGCCCACCCACGGCTGAGCACCCGCCGCAATCTGGACAATCGCGCGCCCCTGTGACAAAGCCGCGGCACAGTCAGGAGACGCCGATGACCACCACCCGTTTTGCCCCGTCGCCCACCGGATACATCCATGTGGGCAACCTGCGCACCGCGTTGATGAATTACCTCATCGCCGCCAAGGCGGGGGGCACATTCATCCTGCGCATCGACGATACCGACCCGGAGCGCTCGCGCGAGGAATATGTGGACGCGATCAAGTATGATCTCGAATGGCTGGGTCTGCACTGGGACCGGGTGGAGCGGCAATCCGAGCGGCTCGACCGCTATGCCGGAGCCGCCGACCGGCTGCGCGACATGGGCCGGTTCTACGAGGCGTTCGAGACGCCGACCGAGCTGGACCTGAAGCGCAAGAAACAGCTCAACATGGGCCGCCCGCCGGTCTATGACCGCGCCGCGCTGAGCCTCACGGACGCGGAAAAGGCCGCGCTGCGCGCCGAGCGCGGCGACGGTGTCTGGCGGTTCAAGCTCGATCATGAGCGGATCGTCTGGCAGGACGGTATCCTCGGCGAGGTGTCCATCGACGCGGCCTCGGTCTCGGACCCGGTGCTCATTCGCGGCGACGGGCAGGTGCTTTATACGCTGGCCTCGGTGGTGGATGACGTGGAGATGGGCGTGACCCATGTGGTGCGCGGCTCGGACCACGTGACCAACACCGCGACGCAGATCCAGATCATCGAGGCGCTGGGCGGCACGCCGCCACAATTCGCGCATCACTCGCTGCTGACCGGGCCGCAGGGCGAGGCGCTGTCGAAACGTCTCGGTACGCTTTCCCTGCGCGACCTGCGCGCGCGGGGGGTGGAGCCGATGGCGCTGCTGAGCCTGATGGCGCGGCTCGGCTCGGCCGACCCGGTGGAGCTGCGCAGCGACATGGCAGAGCTGATCGAGGGCTTCGACATCGAGCGGTTCGGCGCGGCACCGACCAAGTTTGACGAGCACGACCTGTTTCCGCTTACCGCCCGGATCGTTGCGGCGAAGCCCTACGACGAGGTGGCGGGGACCATCGCGGCGCTGGGCGTGCCCGAGGCCCTCGGCCCGCAATTCTGGGAGGTCACGCGCGAGAACATCTCCACGCTGGGTGACCTGGAGGCTTGGTGGATCATGTTCCGAGACGGGGCAGAGCCGGCGATCGACGAAGACGACCGGGAATTCATCGCCGAGGCAATGGCGCTGCTGCCCGAGGGGCCGCATGACAACGAGACCTGGGGCAAGTGGACCGCGGCGGTCAAGGAGGCGACGGGACGCAAGGGCAAGGGCCTCTTCATGCCGCTGAGAAAGGCGCTGACCGGGCAGGCGCACGGGCCCGACATGGCCCGCGTCCTGCCGCTCCTGCAAGTGATCCGCGCGAAGCGTTGACCGGCACCGTCACCCGCGCGATGGACAAGCCCGTCGCCGCGCGCTAGAGCGGCGGCACAGCATCCATGAGAGGGCTCTTGTCATGCACGCCGCCGTCATCGTCTTTCCCGGCTCCAACTGCGACCGCGATCTTGCCGTGGCTTTCGAGCGCGCGGGGGCGCGGGTGTCGATGGTCTGGCACAAGGACACGGCACTGCCCGCAGGCGTCGATATCGTCGGCGTTCCGGGGGGCTTTTCCTACGGCGATTACCTGCGCTGCGGCGCGATCGCGGCCAATTCGCCGATCTGCCGCGCGGTGGTGGCCCATGCCGACCGGGGCGGGCATGTTCTCGGCATCTGCAACGGCTTTCAGATCCTGACCGAAACGGGCCTGCTGCCCGGCGCGCTGCTGCGCAACGCGGGGCTGAAATACATCTGCAAGCCGGTGGGCCTGACGGTCGTCACAAACCAGAGCGTATTCACGCACGGGTACGACGCGGGCAGCACCATCACCGTGCCCGTGGCCCATCACGACGGCAATTACTTCGCCGACGAGGCCACGCTCGACCGGCTCGAAGCCGAGGACCGCGTTGCCTTTCGCTACGCCGACAATCCCAACGGATCGGCCCGCGACATCGCCGGGATTCTGTCGGAAAACCGCCGCGTGCTGGGCATGATGCCCCACCCCGAGCGGATGGCCGAGCCCGCCCACGGCGGCAGCGACGGCGCGGCCATGTTCGCGGGGCTGATGGGGGCGCTTGCGCCAGCGTGACGCTTGAGGGCTAGGCGCGCGCGCTCTAGACTTGGGCAATGACAACGTCCGACCGCCCCGATCCGACCCCGCGCCCGCGCACCATCCCCTGGCGTGCGCGGCTGGTGCTTGCGGGGCTGTTCCTGGTGGCGGTGGTGGTGGTGCTGACCACGCACCGGTTGCTCACCGACCGTTTCACCGAGAACACGCGCAACCGCGCCGAGCTGCGGCTGCTGCTCTACAGCGGCAACCTGCTGAGCGAGTTGCGCCAGAACGCCATCGTGCCGCAGCTTCTGGCCCGCGATCCCGCGCTGATCTCCGCGCTGGGTAGCCAGGACTACGCGCGATCCACGCAGCGCCTCATCTCCTTTCTTGACGAGATTGGCGCCGCCTCGCTGACGCTTCTGGACAAGGACGGGCGCGTGGTGGCCGCGACCGAGCGCACCCGCCTCGGGACAAACCTGCGCCAGGCGCCTTATTTCGTTGACGCCATGCGCGCGCGCGACACCGTTTTCAAGGTGCTGCGGCAGGAGGCGGGACAGTTTAGCTTCTTCTATTCGCGGCGTATCGAGGGGTCGTCCGGCGTGCTTGGCGTGATCCTCGTCGAGGTCGATTTGCAAAAGTTCGAGAGCGCCTGGGCAGGCATTTCCGACGCGGTGATGGTCACCGACAGCGAGGGCGTGATCGTGCTCGCTACCGAACCGCGCTGGCGCGGGCTCACCGAGGCGGAGGCGCTTGCGCACGAACCGGCTGACAGCGCGATCGAACGCGCCATCGAGGCCACCGCCGACTGGACGGCACTGCCCGCTGACGCCTATCTGAGCGGGCAGGCGGTGATGCGCGTCGAGGGGCGAGTGGCTTTCCGCGGCTGGCGCATCGCGAGCTTCACAACCTATGCCACGGTGCGCGACAAGGTGAACGGCTACATCGCGCTCGAAATCATGGGATTCGCGATTCTCATGGCGCTGGCCTTCTATTATCTCAATCGTCGCGCCACCTCGCGGATGATGCTGTTCCAGCGCGAGTCGGCAGAGCTTCGCGCTTTGAACGCCCGGCTTCAGCGGGAAATCGCCGAGCGCAGGCGCGTGCAGGAGACCCTCGCGCAGGCCGAACAGACGCTCCAGCAAAGCTCCAAGCTCGCGGTGCTGGGAGAGATGTCGGCAGCTGTCAGCCACGAGCTAAACCAGCCGCTCGCAGCGATGAAAACCTACCTCGCGGGCGCGCGGCTGCTCTCGCGCCGCAACCGCCCGGACGAGGCGCTCGTGTCGTTCCAGCGCATCGACGACCTGATCGAGCGGATGGGGGCGATCACGCGTCAGCTCAAGTCTTACGCGCGCCATTCCGGCGACAGCTTTGCCCCTGTCAATCTTGGCGATGCGCTGGCCTCGGCGCTGGCGATGATGGAGCCGCAACTGCGCAAGAGGAAGGTGCAGATCACCCGAACGTTGCCGTCGGAGCCGGTGATGGTGATGGGCGACCAGGTGCGCATCGAGCAAGTGATCGTCAACCTGCTGCGCAATGCGCTCGACGCCACCGAGAACACCGAGGACGCGGCCATCGACATCCTGCTCGTGGCGGGCGACACTGCGGTGCTGACCGTGCGCGACAATGGCGGCGGCATCGACGATCTCGAAAAGCTGTTCGAGCCGTTCTACACCACCAAGCTGCCCGGCGACGGGGTCGGGCTGGGTCTTGCCATTTCCTCGGGGATCGTCAACGACCTCGGGGGCCGCCTGACGGCACGCAATGCCGAGGGCGGGGGGGCTGTATTCGAGGTGCAGCTTCCCATATTGCCCGAAGAGACCAGAGCCGCGGAGTGAAAGTGCCATGCCAACTGCCATGAAGATTGCCATCGTCGACGACGAACGTGACATGCGCCAGTCCATCAGCCAGTGGCTGGCGCTGTCGGGGTTCGATACCGAAACCTTCGCCAGCGCCGAGGATGCGCTCAAGCAACTCGGCCCGGACTATCCCGGCATCGTGGTGACCGATATCCGGATGCCGGGCATGGACGGGATGCAATTTCTGCGCCGTCTCATGGGCAACGACTCGACCCTGCCGGTGATCATGATCACCGGCCACGGCGACGTGCCGATGGCGGTCGAGGCGATGCGCCTTGGTGCTTTTGATTTCCTGGAAAAGCCGTTCAACCCCGACCGCATGACCGAACTCGCCAAGAAGGCCTCGCAGAAACGCCGTCTCGTGCTCGACGCGCGGTCGCTGCGGCGTGACCTGTCGGACGGAAGCACGCTGATGAAAAAGCTCATCGGCACCTCGCCGGCGATGGAGCGGCTGCGCGAGGATATTCTGGATCTCGGGCAGGCCGACGGCCATGTCCTGATCGAAGGCGAGACCGGCACCGGCAAGACGCTGGTCGCGCACGCGCTGCACGCCGCCGGGAACCGCGCGGGGCGCAGTTTCGTCACGCTCTCCTGCGCCGCCTTCGAGGAGGGCGCGCTCGCGCGGCGCCTGTTCGGCCCGGTCGAGTCCTGCGACAATCGCTTGCCGGCTGTCGAGGAGGCGCGCGGCGGCACCCTCGTGCTCGAGGATGTCGAGGCGCTGTCCGACACGGTACAGGCGCGGATGCTGACCGCTCTCAACGAGGAGGGCACCCCGCCCGAGACCCGCATCGTCGCCATCTCCAACATGCAGGATGAGGGGCGCACCTGCGAGGATGCGCTGCGCCCCGACCTGTTCTATCGGCTGGCCAGCCTGCGGCTGACGGTGCCGCCGCTGCGCGCGCGCGGCGAGGATATCCTGACGCTGTTCACCCGTTTCGTCGAACAGTTCGCCGAGGATTACGGCTGTGACGCCCCGCAGGTCAGCGCGCAGGAAGCCACGCAACTCCTGCAGGCGCCGTGGCCCGGCAACGTGCGCCAGCTTTTCAATATCGCCGAGCGCGCCGTGCTCCAGTCGCGGCGCGGCACCGGTACGCTCACGTCGCTTCTGATGTCCGATCACGAGGACATGCAGCCGGTGATGACGACCGAGGGCAAGCCGCTCAAGGAATATGTCGAGGCGTTCGAACGGATGCTCATCGACAACACCATGCGCCGCCACAAGGGCTCGGTGCAGGCGGTGATGGACGAGCTGTGCCTGCCGCGCCGTACCCTCAACGAAAAGATGGCAAAATATGCGCTCAGCCGCGCCGATTACCTCGGCTGAGGGCGCGCACGCATTTTGGCCATTGTGTTTTTGTCACCGGTGGCTTTACTGTGACATGAGGCGATCCCGGTGCGATACCCCGGGTTTTGCCACGAGATTCGCTGTTTCAGGTATCCGTTGGATCGCAATCCCTGCGGCTGAACAGACCGATTGGCCCCCCGCGTGGGGACCGCACGCTCGCCCGTTGTCGTGCCGAATGGCCCGACCGGGCGCTGAATTGGCCCCCGCAGAGGGGTCGGAGTGAAGAACCGCGATGACGCGCGCAACAGGCAAGACACCGATATCGGCAGCGCCCGGCGCCTGCGGCGCTTTTGCGCCCGTCCTCGCCCCTGACAGACACAGACCGCAAGGCGCCGCGCCCCCCGGGCCGGTCGCCACGCGGTCGTGCATACGGAACACATGGCCAAGAAAATGCTTATTGATGCCACCCACGCGGAGGAAACCCGCGTCGTGGTGGTCGACGGAAACAAGGTCGAGGAATTCGATTTTGAGTCTGAAAACAAACGTCAGCTAGCCGGAAACATCTATCTCGCCAAGGTCACGCGCGTGGAGCCTTCGCTCCAGGCGGCCTTTGTCGAGTATGGCGGCAACCGGCACGGCTTTCTCGCCTTTTCGGAAATCCACCCGGATTACTACCAGATCCCGGTGGCCGACCGCGAGGCGCTGATGGCCGAGGAAGAGGCGCTCGCCCAGGCCCAGCAGGATGAAGAGGAAAAGCCCAAGCGCGCCTCCCGCTCCCGCTCGCGGTCGCGCCCCAGGGCCAAGACGGAAAAGACCGCGTCGGACGACGCGGTGACCAGCGCCGACATTTCCGGTATGGAAACCATCGACCTCGGCGATGACGAGGACGAAGGCAGCTCGCCGATGGAGCGTGTCGCCGAAACCCCGGTCGAGGAGCCGGACGCGGAGCGGGCCGCGAATACCGCCAAAGGCGAGGACAACGAGACCGCGCCCGAGACTGAGGAGGACACGCCCGACACGCCCGACACGCCCGACGCGCGTGACACGCGCGACCACTCCACCAACGATGACAGCATCGAATCGGTCGCCGACGAGGATGACAGCGAAGACATCCGCCCCGCGCGCAAGCCGCGCCCGCGCCGCTACAAGATCCAGGAGGTCATCAAGGTCCGCCAGATCATGCTGGTGCAGGTGGTCAAGGAAGAGCGCGGCAACAAGGGCGCCGCGCTGACCACTTACCTCAGCCTCGCCGGGCGTTACTGCGTGCTGATGCCCAACACCGCACGCGGTGGCGGCATTAGCCGCAAGATCACGCTCGCCGCCGACCGCAAGAAGCTCAAGGAAATCGCCGCCGAGATCGACGTGCCCAAGGGCGCGGGCCTCATCATCCGCACGGCGGGGGCCAAGCGCACCAAGGCCGAGATCAAGCGCGATTACGAGTATCTCCAGCGCCTGTGGGAGCAGATCCGCGAACTGACGCTGCGCTCCATCGCGCCGGCCAAGATCTACGAGGAAGGCGACCTCATCAAACGCTCGATCCGCGACCTCTATAACCGCGAGATCGACGAGGTTCTGGTGGAGGGCGAGCGCGGCTACCGCATCGCCAAGGACTTCATGAAGATGATCATGCCGTCCCACGCCAAGAACGTGAAGCACTACACCGATGCGATGCCGCTCTTCGCGCGCCATCAGGTCGAGAGCTATCTCGCCGGCATGTTCAACCCGGCGGTGCAACTGCCCTCGGGCGGCTATATCGTGATCGGCGTGACCGAGGCGCTCGTCGCCATCGACGTGAACTCGGGGCGCGCCACCAAGAAGGGCTCGATTGAGGAAACCGCGCTCCAGACCAATCTCGAGGCCGCCGACGAGGTTGCCCGCCAGTTGCGCCTGCGCGACCTCGCCGGGCTCATCGTCATCGACTTCATCGACATGGACGAGCGCAAGAACAACGCGGCGGTGGAAAAGCGCTTCAAGGACAAGCTCAAGACCGATCGTGCGCGCATCCAGGTGGGACGCATCTCGGGCTTCGGCCTGCTGGAGATGAGCCGTCAGCGCCTGCGCCCCGGCATGCTCGAGGCCAGCACGCAACCCTGCCCGCATTGCCACGGCACCGGGCTGATCCGCTCGGATGACAGCATGTCGCTGTCGATCCTGCGCCAGATCGAGGAGGAGGGCGTGCGCCGCCGCTCGCGCGAGGTGCTCGTGCGCGCACCGGTGGGTATCGCCAACTTCCTCATCAACCACAAGCGCGAGCACGTTGCCGGGATCGAGGCGCGCTATGGCCTGTCGGTGCGTATCGAGGGTGATCCGTCGCTGGTCAGCCCCGATTTCACGCTTGAGAAGCTCAAGACCGCGACCCGTACCGTGCGCGAGCCGGACACGGCCTTCGTGTCCGCGGGCGCGGCGCTGATGGACGCCATCGACGACGAGGTCGAGGCTCCTGCCGAGACAGAGGCCGAGGTCGAGGCCGAGAGCACGCCGCCCGATACCGAAGAGACCGAGAAGCCCAAGAAGAAGCGCCGTCGCTCGCGCAGCCGCAAGCGCAAGCCGCGTTCCGGCGACGGGCAGGGCGAAGGGCAGGGCGACAACGGTGCCCCGCAGAACGCGGCGGAGGTCGACACGGTCGACGCACAGGCCGAAACGCAAGCCGACACGCAGGCAGAAACCCCGGCGCGGCCCGCCGAGGAAACCGACGCGCCGGTGGCCGAAAAGCCCAAGAGACGCCGGGCGCCCCGCAAGAAACCCGCGCCGGAACCCGCTGCCGCCGAGGAAAGTGCCGACGCGGACGCACCGCAGCCCGAACCCGAGGCCAAGCCGAAGCGGCGGACCGTGTCGCGCCGCAAGAAGGCCGACGCACCCGCGCCGGAGCCTGCCGCCGAGGAACCTGCACCGGTCGCGGAGCGGACCGGGTCCAAACCCGCGCCCGAGCCGGAGCCGGAACCCGCGGCGGAGCAACCTGCGCCGGAGCCCGTTGCCGAGCAACCTGCGCCGGAACCGGATCCCGCGCCCGAACAGCCTGAGCCGGAACCGGAACCCGCCTCCGAGCAATCGGAGACCGAGGAACAGCCCCGGCCCAAACGCCGCGGCTGGTGGTCCTTCGGCTGATATCTCTCACGCGCCCCGGCCCGGTGCCGGGGCGCGTGGACCGTTCAGCCGGATTTTCTGATGAAATAGGTCTGCACGCCGCCCGCCTCTTCGGTCGAGATCAGTTCGTGCCCGCTCTCGGTGCAGAAATGCGGCACGTCCACGATCGCCGCCGGATCGTCGGCCTGCACCGCGATCACGTCGCCCGCAGTCAGCGATTTCAGCCGCTTGCGCAGCTTCAGCACGGGCAGAGGGCAGAGCAGCCCGCGCGCGTCTAGGGTGTGATCCGGCGTCATGCCCCGCAGATAGCCGCGCTGTTACAGCCTGTCCACAAGGATGTGACAGACTGCCTGATGACGCGGGCGTTGCGACCGGCTATGTGGGGGGTCATGTTCGGAATCGAGATCATCGACGCGGCGCTCCTGCCCGCAATGTTCGTGGCGCTTCTGGCGGGGCTCGTCTCGTTCCTCAGCCCCTGCGTGTTGCCCATCGTGCCGCCCTATCTCGCCTACATGAGCGGGGTGAGCCTCAACGAGTTGTCGCAAGAGGGCCACGCGCGCGCGCGCGCCGTGGTGCCCGCGCTGTTCTTCGTGCTGGGGCTCTCGACGGTATTCCTGTTCCTGGGTTTCACCGCCTCTGCGTTGGGGCGGGCGTTCCTGCAATACCAGGACTGGTTCAATATCATCGCCGGGGTCCTGGTGATGGGGTTCGGCGCGCATTTCGTGGGCGTCTATCGCATCGGCTTTCTCGACCGCGAGGCGCGGATCGACGCGGGCGACCGGGGCGGCTCGTCTCTGGGGGCCTATGTGCTGGGGCTGGCCTTCGCCTTTGGCTGGACACCCTGCATCGGCCCGCAGCTGGGCGCGATCCTGTCGCTCGCCGCCTCCGAGGCCAACGTGGCCCGCGGCACCACGCTGCTCGCGGTCTATGCCATGGGCCTCGGCGTGCCGTTCCTGCTGGTCGCGGCCTTCCTGCCGCGCCTCACCGGGCTGATGGGGTGGATGAAGCGCCACATGGCGCAGATCGAGCGCGTCATGGGCCTGCTCCTGTGGACCATTGGCCTCCTGATGCTCACCGGCGGGTTCTCGGATTTCTCCTACTGGCTGCTGGAGGTATTCCCGTCGCTCGCCCTTCTGGGCTGACTGGCCTCAGCTCTCCATCCAGATCGTGACGGGACCGTCATTGACGAGGCTCACCCGCATGTCGCCCGCGAATTGCCCGGTCTCTACCGGAACGCCGAGCGCCGCGAGCGACGCCGCGAAATGTTCGTAAAGGCGGCGGCCCTCCTCGGGCGGGGCGGCTGCGGAAAAGCCGGGCCGGTTCCCGCGCGAGGTGTCGGCGGCCAGCGTGAACTGGCTGACCACCAGTGCGCTGCCCCCCACATCCGCAACCGAGCGGTTCATCCGTCCCTCACCGTCGCGAAAGATGCGCAGCTTGACTACCTTGCCCGCCAGCCGTTCGGCGGCGGCTTCGTCATCGCCCTGCATGGCGCAAACGAGGATCAGGAGCCCCCCGTCACAGCGCCCGATCACCGCGTTCTCGACGGTCACTTCCGCCTCGCTCACCCGTTGCAACAGCGCGCGCATCGCCCTCTCCCGACTTGAGGCGGATCAAGGAAATTCCCATCTCCGCAGTGTAATTTGATGACAGTGCAACGCAAAGGAGGATGCTGCAATGGTCGAGAAAACCCATGTCGCCGGCTTCTGGCCCCAGCTTTATGAGCCGCTGCGAAATTTCGGGGCGCGCGTGGCCGATTGGCTGGCCCCTGCTTCGGATGCCTCGTCGAACGAGGACGCCTATCGCATCACGATGGAACTGCCCGGTGTCGAGGAAAAGGATATCGAGCTGTCGGTGCATGACGGCGCGGTGACCGTCACCGGCGAGAAATCCGCCACCCGCGAGGAAAAGGGTGAGACGTGGTTCTTCTCGGAGCGGCAATATGGCCGCTTCAGCCGGTCGTTCCGGCTGCCACCCGACGCCGATGGCGACAAGGTGGAGGCGGATCTCAAGGATGGCGTGCTCAGCGTCACCATTCCGCGCCGCAACGAGGCCCCGGCAGAGGGCCGCAGGGTCGAGATCCGGCGCGGCTGATCCTTGCGAAAGCCGGGTCCGCGGTAGCACGCATCGACCCGGGGAGGCCGCGGCTTAACGGAACCTGTCGACCAGTTTCTGCAGCGGGCTGCGGTCGTCCTCGGGCGGTTCCTCCGGCTCTTCCGGCTCTTTCTGGGTCGGCGGGGTGGCGGCCTTGGCTGCGGGGCGTGCCGGGGCCATGCGCTGCGCCACGGCGTTCTGGAACCGGTCGGGCTTGCCCTGCGCGAGCCACGGCGCGCCATCGCTGATGCCGCGCATCAGGTCGTCGAGCCAACCGGCATCCGCCTTGGCGAAATCCTGCAAAACGTAGCCGCTCACCCGGTCCTTGTGGCCGGGATGACCGATGCCGAGCCGCACGCGCGCATACTCGGCCCCGAGATGCGCGTGGATCGAGCGTAGGCCGTTATGACCCGCATGCCCGCCGCCGCGCTTGACGCGCAGCTTGCCGGGCGCAAGGTCCAGCTCGTCGTGGAACACCACCACATCCCCGGGGCCCAGCTTGTAGAAGCGCGCGGCCTCGGCCACCGACTCGCCCGAGAGGTTCATGAACGTCTCGGGCTTGAGCAGCAGAACCTTCTCGCCGCCCAGCACGCCCTCGGCCACGCGACCCCGGAACTTCGCCCGCCACGGCCCAAAGCCGTGATCCGCGGCGATGGCGTCCACCGCCATGAAGCCGATATTGTGGCGGTTGCGCGCGTATTTCGCGCCCGGATTGCCAAGGCCCACAAAGAGCTGCATTGCCGTTGCTCCCGTTCTCAGGTGAGGGTGGTGTAGGGTGAGCACGCGGCGGAATCAACGGCAAGGGGCAGGGCATGGCGGAATTCGAGATCGAGGGCCTGCGGCTGGAGGTGCCCGACAGCCATCTCAACGATCGCATCGCGGCCAAGCTCGCCTCGGGTGGCTACGAGGGACACGAGGCGCGCGCGGCGCTGATGCGGCTGCGTGCCGGGCAGCGGGTGCTGGAACTGGGATCGGGGATCGGCTACATCGCCTGCCTCTGCGCGCGGGTGGCCGGGGCGGAGAACGTCACCACGGTCGAGGCCAATCCCGATCTGCTGCCGGTGATCGCGGGCAACCTCGCGCGCAACGGGTTTGACGCGGTCACGGTGCTGCACGGTGCCGTGGGCGGCATGGACGGGGGGGCGGCGCCTCTTGCGTTCGATGCCGCGCGCAGCTTCTGGGCGGGGCACATCGCCGACGAGGCAAGCGCCGCCGAGCGCGTGGTCGAGGTGCCGCATCTGGGGCTGCGTGACCTGATGGCGCAGGTGCGTCCCGGCCTCGTCATCATGGATATCGAGGGGGCCGAGGCGCATCTGTTCGACGCACCCTGGCCCGCGCATGTGCGCAGCGTGATGATGGAGCTGCATCCCGGGCGCTATCCCGACACGGTGATCCAGCGCATCGTCGATTGCATGTCCGCATCGGGCCTGACCTATGATCCCGGGCCCTCGCGCGGGCGCATCCTGTGCTTTCGCCGGGTGCGGGGGCGGTAGGGGCGTATCCGCGGACAGTTGGCTTGCTGGGCGTGAATGGCCTGTAGCGGTCGTTGCCGTCTGGTCCCGGCGCGGAATCAAGGCCGAAGGCCGCCGCGCCATCGCATGTCCGCCCCCCGGACAGGCGATTTGGCTAAGCTAAAGCATCCCACCGAAAACCTGAATCGGTGGGATTCCCTTGAAGCCTGATCTGTGATTCATCCTGTTTGGGAGGATGGATTATGTCAGCACCTTTGCCGGATGCGCTTCGGGCGCGGTTTCAGAAGTTGATCGAGGAAGGGTTGAGCGGGCGCGCGGCGGCGTTGCGGCTGAAGGTATCGCCTGCCACCGGGGCACGTTGGGGTCTTGCGGTCCGCCGCACCGGTCAGGCCCGCGC
>NZ_PVWS01000026.1:47541-57358 GCF_004126395.1 Roseovarius sp. A46
TTCCTCGATCAACTTCTGAAACCGCGCCCGAAGCGCATCCGGCAAAGGTGCTGACATAATCCATCCTCCCAAACAGGATGAATCACAGATCAGGCTTCAAGGGAATCCCACCGATTCAGGTTTTCGGCGGGATGCTTTAGGAAGAAAAGGTCTCGACCAACCTGGTGGCGCGATGGGAGGCCTTGCTCCGTGGCGACACCGACCTCGCGCGGGAGCGATATGCTGCGGCGCGCGATCTGGCGCAGGCCCGGGGCTACGAGTTTCTGCCCGCCAAGAAGGTTGCCGAACGACCCCTCGCCGCGATCATGGAGCGGTTTGAGGCGTCCCTGAACGCGCATGGCAATATCGACGACCGCAAGGGACGCGCCTTTCTCGGCGCCGTCAAGGAACCCGGGACCGCCAACAAGGAGATCAAGCTGTTCGGGACCGTGCTGCGCCGGGTGAACAAGATGCGCATGCTCGGCCTGGATATTCCTCTGGGTATAGCCGTAAGTCTAACGCACGATGGACGCGTACCCATGCGCAAGGGCTTACAGAGCCCGAGAATCGCCCGCAGAGTGCGCTTGGCGGGCTTTTCGCCCAAAACGCCCCCACGAAATGCACCGGCGCGAACCTGTGACGGAATTTGCATCCCGCACACCCGAGAGCAGCTGTCAACCCCACGCCCTGCCTTCCTGTCCCAGCCTGTCACGCCGAGTAAAATCCGGCAAACCTTCACTGAGGATATGGAAGATTGGTGATCGAGCCGCGCAGGAAACGTCAGCGACCCACTTCTACAGTGCTCGTGCCACCGCGCTTTCACGTCCCCTGTGATCGGTGGCGCGGTCTGAGATCATCCAGGATGGCGTAGAAGGCGGGCAGGACCAGCAGTACCAGCACGGTCGCGCTGAAAAGGCCGAACACTACCGAGATCACCAGTGGCTTGACCGTCTGCGCCTGCGTGCTGGTTTCCAGTAGCAGCGGCGCGAGCCCCATGAGCGTGGTCGAGACCGAGACCACGATGGGCCGAAAGCGGTCGCGGCTGGCCAGCCCGGCGGCCTCGGTCGCCGGGGCTCCCTCGTCCATACGTCGCTTGATGACCTGCACCAACAGAATGGCGTTGTTGACCACGATCCCGGCCAGCGAGGCCGCCCCCATGATCGACGGCATCGAGATGTTGTAGCCCATCAGCATGTGGCCCAGAACCACGCCCACGAGCGCGAGCGGGATTGTCAGCATGACGATGACCGGCTCGACATAGCTGCGGAACTGGAAGGACAGAACCACGTAGATGCCCACCAGCCCGATCAGGAATCCGCGCAGGATCGAGCCCATGGTCTGGGCGGAATTGGCGTTCTGACCCTCGATGGTGACAGAGACACCGGGGAAATTGCCGGCCAGCTCGGGCAGGAACCCGGCGGTCACATCGCTCACGATGGCGTCGGCATTGCCGATGCGCCCGTCCACATCCGCGGCGACCGTCACGGTCCGCCTGCCATCGACATGGGCGATGCTGCCCCAGCCGCGCGCCGCCTCGATCCGGGCCACGGTGGCAAGCGGCGTACGTGAGCCGTCGGGCAGGCGTATCTCGAAGGCGGTCAAGTCCTCAAGCGTGCTGCGGTCGCGCAGCGCCTGTTCGATCTCGATCTCATGCGCGATGTCGCCGT
Source organism: Roseovarius sp. A46 (assembly GCF_004126395.1). NCBI lineage: Bacteria > Pseudomonadati > Pseudomonadota > Alphaproteobacteria > Rhodobacterales > Roseobacteraceae > Roseovarius > Roseovarius sp. A46. The sequence goes on from NZ_PVWS01000026.1 coordinate 49,188, forward strand.
CCTGGACGGTCATGACGATCCGGCCCAGAAACGCCGCACCGACTTGGTCGGCGATGTCGCGTCCTGTCAGCCCCAGGCCGGTGGCCCCTTCGGCCAGTGTCAGCCGCAACTCGGGGCGTCCGGGACGCAGGTTGTGCATGGCGTTGTAGACACCGGCATAGGTCTCAAGCTCGGCCACCAGCCGGTTTCCTGCCTGTTCGAGCGCCGAAAGGTCCGGCCCCGAGAACCGGATTTCGACGGCGCGGCCCTGCGGGCCGATGCCCGGCTCGGTCAGGGTGATCGCGATCGCGCCGGGCACTGCGCCGATTTCCGCGCGCCAGGCGGCGATCAACTCGTCGAGGGTGGTCACGCGACGCTCGGCTCCCAGCAGGTCGGCGGATATGGTGGCGACATGCGGACCGGCCTCGCCCGCGGTAACGTTCCTGTTGAAGATGGTCTGCACGGTCTGCACAAGCGCTGCGCCGTCGGGCTGCAGCGGGGAGAGATGCTGGTTGACCCGCGCCAGAGCCGCAATGACGTGGTCCGCGATCTCTTCGGTTCTTTGAAGCGGTGTGCCCTGCGGCATCAGGATGCGGGCCTCAAGCACGTCGCCGTCAATATCGGGCAGCGCTTCGCGCTGGACATGCCCGCCGCGCAGCAGCCCGATCGTCACGATCATAGTGGCAAGCGTCAGGCCGGTCACGAGATAGCGCCACGTCACCGCCCCGTCGACGAGCGCGCCAAGCCCCCGGTCGCGCACCCGCCCGAAGCCGCGCTCGAACCCCGCGCGCAACCGTGATGGCGGGGTGTCGGTCGATTTCAGCCCGTGCGAGAGGTGATGCGGCAGGACCCAGAAGGCCTCGATCAGGCTCGCGGCGAGGGCAGCGATAAGGACCACGGGCAGCACCTCGAGCACGGCACCGAGGTCTCCGGACAGGAATGACAACGGCGCGAAGATCGCCACGGTCGTCGCGAAGGACGACAGCACCCCCGGCAGGACACGTTTTGTGCCCGCGATGGCAGCCTCGATCCGCGAGGCTCCCTTCGCGGACTCGTCCGAGATGGCATCCGAGATCACGATGGAATCATCCATCACGATCCCGATGGCCATGAGCAGCGCCACAAGCGTGATCATGTTGAGCGAAAGCCCCGTCAGGGCCATCACGAGAAAGGCCCCCAGAAAGGCGACCGGCAGCCCGAGCGCCGCCCAGATCGCGTAGCCGGGGCGAAAGAACAGGCTCATCACGCCCACAACGAGGATCAGGCCGATCACCCCGTTCTGAACCAGCATCACCAGACGGTCACGCACGATGCTGGTCATGTCCTGCACAACCTCGATCCGGATCGTTGGCGGCAGGTGGTCGCGTTCTCCGGAAACAACCGCCTGCACCGCGTCAAAGACCCGCAAGGCATCCGCGCCAAGCGACTTTTCGACCTGCAGGAACACGGCGCGCTGCCCGTCGAGAAAGGCGCGCTCTTCCTCGGGGCTGTAGGTTTCCTCGATCGAGGCGATCTGGCCGAGGGTCAGTTCGGCCCCGTTGGGCCGCGACAGGACCACGATGCGCGCCAGCGCCTCGGGGCTGCGGCGTTCTTCGGCAAGTCTCAGGGCAATGTCCTGTGCGCCGGTTTCAAGACTGCCCAATGGCCGGTCGAGGCTTTGCGCGCTGATCCGGTCGGCAAGCTCGGACACGGTCAGCCCGTGCTGCAGCAGCACGGCGCGGGCCACCGTGATCCGGTATTGACGGTCACCAAAACCGGTCATCGTGACCTCTGCCACGTCAGGCAGGGCGCCGAGCCTGTCCTGCAAATCTGCAGCGTAGAGTTCGAGCTGCGCGGGCGGCATATCTCCGGCCACGGCAACCGAGGCTACCGCGTCGGAGCGGTGCAATTGCCGCACTGTGGCCGGATCGGCCTCGGCCGGGAAATCGTCAACGGCGGAAATCTCTGTGCGCAGATCGGTGACGAAACGGCCCGCGTCTCCGATCGGTGCCATGGTGGCCACGGCGCGCGCCACGTTTTCCTGCGCGGTGCAGGTCAGCTCTTGAAGGTGTTCGACAGCGTCCACCGCGTCCCATATCCGGCGGCAGATCGCGTCTTCCACCTCGCTCGCCGTGGCCCCGCGATAGATCACGGAAATCTCGGCCTCGGTATCGCGGAAATCGGGAAAGGTCTCGCGCTTGAGAGTCGGGGCGGCCATGATCCCCGCCGCCGCGATCAGCACCAGAAGGAGATTGGCTGCGGTTGGATGGCGGACGAACCAGGCGATCATTCGGCTGGCTCCGCCGCGCGCACGCGCAGTCCCGGCAGCGCGGGCACAATATCGTCGAGGATGACTTCGTCACCGGCGTCGAGTCCTTCGGAGATCACGCTCTCGCCCGCCTGTGTCCAGGCCACGATCACGTCGCGCATCTCAAGCCGTCCCTCCGCGTCGCGCAGATAGACGGTATCGCCACCATGCACCGCCTGCGCTGGCAGGACGATCATCGGCGCGCCCTCCGGCCCGGTCAACGTCACCTCGACATACATGTTGGGGACCAGCGGAAGGCGCGCAGGCGGGTTCGCACCATCGTATGGCGCGTCCACCGCGATCACGACGGGCACCGAGCGGGCCTGCGGGTCGAGACCGTTCTCGACACGGATGAGCCGCCCGCGCCAGACCTGGTCTGGATCAGAGACGAGCCGCACCTGGGCGGTGATCCGGTCGAGTATCGCGTCGCGTTCGCGCGCGCCGAAGCGCACGCCATCGGTCGCGGCGGCCCCCATGAGGCGCGGAAAGCTGTCGAGCGACATCTGCGCCACGATCTCCGCCTGCGCGACGCCATCGGCGCTGACCAGAGACTGGCCGGCGGTCACGAACTGGTGCTGCTCGACATGCACATCGCCCACCCGCAGATCGAAGGGGGTCTCGATTCGGGTCATCCGCAGATCGCGTTCCGCGCGGGCTTGGGCTGCGCGGGCGCGTGCGATCTGCGCGTCGAGCCGCGCGCGGCGCACCGGGATCAGGGCCAAAGTGTTCTCAAGCTCCTGCACCGTGCGGCGCAGCGCCAGCGTGGCGCGTGTCTGCTCGTCCAGCCGTGCCTGCGGGACCGTGCCCTGTTCGGCCAGTGTCCGCACGCGCGCCAGTTCGGATTCGGCGAGCGCGAGGCGGTCCTGCTCGATCCCGAGGATCAGGCGGGTGTTCTCGGCCTCCTGCGCGATCTGCCGCCCTTCGGCCTCCAGCGCCGTCAGGTCCGCCTGCACCTCCTGCAGGCTTGTTTCGTAGCGGTTCGCGTCGATCTCGAGCACGCGGGTACCCTCGGGTATCATGTTGCCGCTCTCAAGCTCGGGATGGCGATAGGTCACCGCGCCCGCGACCTCGGCCACCGCCTGCCAGCTTTGCGCCGCGTGCACGGTGCCATAGCCGCGCACCACGGGGGCAATCGGTTTGGCTTCGGCGCGGACCGTGCGGGCCACGGCCTCTCGCTCCCGCTGGTCGGTCTGCGCGGGCGGCGCGGCTGTCGAGACAAGCCAAACCGCGGCTGCGATCCCGATCGCAAGAGGGGGAAGAAGCCGCACCATGCGCCAGAACCTCATGAACTTTCGCCTTTTTCGTTGTTCCGCCGTTGTCTGAGTCGTGGCGCGGCCATGATAACAAGATGCTCGCGTGGACGCGCGACCATCGGAGCTTACAGAGGGCTGATCCATTTGTCTTTGCGACACCATAGTTGCAGCTACTCTGTATCGGCATTTGAATTACGAATTTGACAACGGTCAAGGACCGAACCGTTCCTGACGCTTTTACTGATCCTAGTTGCCAAACGACCCGGACGTGGCAGGAGCAATGAGGCGCGGGGCCGCGCAGCGGATTTGCCGAGGGTGATACGCATTGCGTCCGCCTGGTCTGCAACTCGGATGTCAATTCGTGCAGGATGGAGGAAACGACGATGAGGATCGAGATCATGACAGGTGAGACTTGGTCATCGTGCGCAGATGTCTCTCCAAAATGAGGTGCAAACGATGAGGCTTGCTTGCGTGAGTGCGGAGGGGCGCGGAGCCACGGATCACTTGTTGGCGGCGATCGTGGAGCGTATGGGCAGTGAAGGGTTCCGGCTTGCCGGTGCGTTGCGCGCGGTTGGACCGGGGGCCGGGGCGGGCCATTGCGACAGCGCGTTGCGGCTCTTGCCGGATGGTCCCGTCATCGACATCACGCAGAACCTGGGCACGGGATCAGCGGCGTGCCGGATGGATGCCGGTGCGCTGGAGACGGCGGTGGCGGTAGCCACCGAGCAGCTGATGATGCAAGGGGCCGATCTCGTGGTGCTCAACAAGTTTGGACTCAGCGAGGCGGAGGGGCGTGGATTCCGGACGATGATCGCCGAAGCGCTCGGGCGCGACCTGCCGGTTCTGCTCGGCGTGTCCGATGTGCACCGGGAGGCATTTGACCGGTTCGCGGGCGGCATGGCCGTCGCGCTGCCGGCGGACGAGGACGCTGTTCTCGCGTGGTGCCTTGGGGCGATACCGAAGGTAGGCGGGACTAGCCATGTGGTGTGACACTGAGACTTCTCATTCCGACCGAGCGGGACGGCATGACGCGGGTCGCAGAGTGGCAAACTCGGAAAGGAGCATCCGATGAGGCTCTGTTGCACAAATCCAGTGAGGGATTCATTTTGTAAATCCAGCGTGGTAGCTGGGCTGCATGAGCAAACCCACATCCCCGACCTACAAGACCAGGATCTGCCGCCTACAATGCAGCGATCAAGCGCCATGACTCGCTGACGATCTGGTTTGATCCTGAGATGAGCTGAGATGCCGCGCCGACAGGTAAGTGTCGGCCGACAGCAGGCCCTCTGGGCAACTCCCAAGCGATGGAACGAAGGGGGACAGTACTCGCGCTACTCTTTGCGACTGCTGATCGAGCCATGATCAGCCTTCGGTGTTTCAGGCGGATGCGCGTCGGTCTCTGTTTCGCCTGCGGCGAGCGCGGCGGTCTCGGGCGTCGAAGATCGCGCGAGCGGCTTTGACTGGAAGGCGACCTTGTCCACAGCAGCCACGGCAGGCGCGATCCGAAGCCTGACAAGGGCAAACAGGAGAAGGAGCATATGTGCCATTCCGGTCACGGCGAAGAGCGAGGAGGCCCCGAAGGTCGTCATCGCAAAGCCGGCAACCGTCGGGCCGACGATGGATCCAATGCCGAAGACGAGCAGAAGCCCCCCGCTGACCTGAATGAACGACCCAGGCTCTGCGTGGTCGCTCGCATGAGCGACGATTACCGGATACATGGCAAAGACCGTCGCACCAAAGAATGCCGACAGGACCAGCACGGCCAGCGCTTGCGTGAGGCCAGTGAACAAGAACAGTGCATCGGCCAGCATGGCAAGAACCGTGACCGCAACCAGCACCTTTCTGCGGTCCAGCCGGTCAGAGACAATCCCGACAGGAATTTGACTCGCTGCTCCCGCCAGAATCGGGATGCTGGCGAAAAGCGCAATCTCGCCAAGCGACAAACCGATCCGTGCGCAATAGACCGCGGCCAACGTGGCGAAGGCCGCGTTGGAGACTCCGACCATCAGAACGGCGAACACGGCGATGGGTGAGTTCCTCCAGAGCTTGCCCAGGTCGAGAGAGACCTGCGTCAGGGGCCGGGGCGTACTCGTCGCGCTGATAGCGGTCGGCAATAAAGCGAGACAGTAGACCATGGCCGCGAGAACGAAAAAGAAATACCCGCTCGCCTCGCCGAGCGTCAGCACCATCTGTCCGGCGGTTGTCGCAGCCAGGTTGACCATCGTGTAGATACCGAAGACTTTCCCGCGCGATTTTGCGTCCGCCCTCTCGTTGAGCCAGCTTTCAACGATCATCGCGGCACCAGCAAAGCAGAAGCCAGACAAGGCCCGCACCGGAATCCAGACCTCTGGCGAGATGAGCACCAGCGATAGCAGCACGGCGATCGCCGCGATTGCGCACATGGCCCCGAAGGCCCGGATATGGCCCACCCGCGCCACGAGGGCGGGCGTGCGCAGGCAGCCGGCAACATAACCCAGCGCCCATCCCGTGCCGAGCAGGCCCAGAGAAGCGGCCGAAAAACCTTCCAGCTCGCCACGCACCGGCAGAATCAGGCTGTTCACGCCACCTGCGAACACGAGGAGAGCTGATCCCATCAAGAGGGCGGTTAGGGGAAGGAGGCTTGTAATCACCACCACAAGGTAGCTTTTTGACTTTCAGTTGAAAATACGAAAGCTGATGGGAGACAAATCACGCGATGCGTGGGCGTGGACGTCATGCGCGATCATCTCGGTATCGAGTTTCCGATGTTCCCAAGGCTCATGTCGCCAGCCTACCAATCAAGTTCAACGCGCGCGAGACGCCAGCAGCAAGTTGAAGCCTGCTTCGCGACGGCCAAGGAGCAGACTGCGAGTTCTTTCATGAATAAATGGAGAAGGTTTCATGTTTACAGTGATCCGCATTGGTGGTGACGCGCGCTGGTTCGACCTCGTCTCACCAACGGAAGAGGAGGAGCGGTGGCTCGAGACGGAACTCGGAATTGACATCCCGACCCTGGATGACATCCGAAAATATGAGCCATCAAGCCGACTCTACCGTGAGAGCGGCGCGATATTCATGGCCGCGCAGATCATGGTAAAGGGCGATACACCTTTGCCGCAAACGACAAGCGTGGCGTTCATGCTCAAGAACGATGCCCTTGTCACCGTCAGATACGAGCAGAGCCGCACGTTCGACCTCCTTGCCACCGAACTCCAGCGAAGCGAAACCAGTCAATCAAACGTGATGGCCCTGATCGAACTGGTCGAAGCCCTGGTGGACAGGACGTCCGAGCTGCTCGAAAACGCGGCCGACGCCGCGGATGACATGGCGGTGTCCGTCTTTCCCGCCGGAGAGCACCCGTCGCAACGCAGGACCGCTGCAGAACTTGAGGCTGTGCTGAGCGAAATCCAACGCCTGCACCGCCGCGTCGCGAAGGGTCGGGAAAGCCTCGTATCGCTCGGCCGCATGACCGGCTACCTGCTGGCACAGGCGAACATCAAGGACAGCGCGTTCCGGGCACGGGCAAAAAGCACGAGCCGCGACATCGTTTCGGTAACCGACCATGCGACATTCGTTGCCCAGAATATCCAGTTTGTTCTGGACGCCCTGCTCGGCCTCATTAGCGTAGAGCAGAATGCGATCGTGAAGTTCTTCTCCATTGTCGCGGTCGTGCTGCTGCCGCCGACCCTGATCGCCGCCATCTACGGCATGAATTTCGAGATCATGCCCGAGCTGACCTGGACCTGGGGCTACCCGGCTGCACTCATATTGATGCTCGCCTCTTCCGTACTGCCCTATCTCTGGTGCCGAAAGCGCGGCTGGCTTTAAGGTGCTGAACCTAGGAAGTAAAAAAGGCTACACCGCCAAGGCCGATGCAAGAGAGCGCGAATGGTCCAGACCCGATATGCTTCAATACCGACATCATGCCGTTATAGGCAGCGCCGCAAAGCCGAAAGCAGTTGCTTACCCGAGCGGGAGTGAAAGCGAGGCTAGAGCGGGTTGCGCTCATTCCGATTCAGGATTCCCAAGGGGCATAATCTGTAATTCCCTGTCTGGCGGGCAGATATGGGGGTTTGAGATGGGCAAGCCACACCCTATGGCACTTCGCGAGCGCGTTGTCGCGTTCGTCGAGGAGGGGCATTCGCGCCGCGCTGCCGCTGCGCGGTTTCGGGTTTCGGTGAAGTTCGTCAACGACATGGTGATCCTGAAGCACGAGACGGGCGGGCTGGAGCCGCGTCGACAAGGCAATCGCGGCGGGCATGGAAAGCTGGCCCGTCTGCGGGGCTGGATCGTGGCGCGGATGGCTGCCAAGCCTGATCTCACGCTGGATGATCTGGTGCTGGAAATTGCCGATGAGCACCAGATGACGGTGCATCGCGTGTCTGTCTGGCGCACCCTGCGCAGTCTCGGTCTGACGCATAAAAAAAGACCTTCAGGCCGTCGAACAAAAGCGGCCTGAGGTCCGGCACGCACGTCATATCTGGATCACACGACGTCAGCCGTTCATGGCTGAACTGTTGCCACGCCTCGGTTTCATCGACGAGACCTCGTGACCTGCCACGGGATTTTTCCTCCACTTGGAACTAGAGTCCGACCCAACGAAGGGACGGACAATGAAGCGATCAAGATTTTCGGAAGAACAGATCATCGGCATTTTGACCGAGCATGAGGCT
>NZ_PVWS01000027.1:0-43034 GCF_004126395.1 Roseovarius sp. A46
TCGTCCCACAAGGTGCAACGGGAGTTTCCAGCCATCCGAAAGCGCTACTGGGGCTGCCGGTTTTGGGGGCGAGGGTACTTTTCAACCACTAACGGTGCCATCACCGAAGACATCGTACTTCAGTACCGCGATCGGCGGGGTGAGCACCGCCTCGGGCAACAACAGCACGGCGCTTGGACATGAAAGCGAAGCCTCGGGCGATGGCGCCACGGCGCTTGGCGGGCCCAGTATCGCCTCGGGCCTGCAGAGTACGGCGACGGGTGAGTTCAGCAGCGCCTCGGGCCTGCAGAGCACGGCGACGGGTCAGTTCAGCACCGCCTCGGGCGATTTCAGCACCGCGACCGGGCAGGCGAGCCTTGCTTCGGGGGACGACAGCACGGCAACGGGTCAGTTCAGCACTGCCTCGGGCCTATCCAGCACGGCAACCGGCACGGGCAGTGAAGCCTCCGGTGATTTCAGCACCGCGATGGGAACCGGCAGCGTCGCCTCGGGGCAGGCCAGCCTGGCCTCTGGCGTGGACAGCGTCGCCTCTGGCCTGCAGAGCACGGCCACGGGCGAGTTCAGCACCGCGACCGGGCAGGCGAGCCTCGCTTCGGGGGACGGCAGTACGGCGACCGGCCAGTTCAGCACGGCCTCTGGAGAGGATAGCACGGCGCTTGGACAGGGCGCGCAGGCGACCCATGCCAACGCGATGGCGCTGGGTGCGGGGGCACAGACCACGGCAGCCAACCAGGTGGTCATCGGCGGCGCCACCAATACTTACACGACACCTGGCATCACCTCGGCGGCCAGCCGTGCGGCACAAACCGGGGCGGTGGAACTCGTGACATCGGACGCGCAAGGCAACCTCGCCACCGACGGCGGCGCGACCGCTGCGGCGATCCGCGGCCTCAATGGCGACGTCCGCGAGAACCGCGACGGGGTGGCGATGGCGCTGGCCATGCAGTCGCCATCGCTTGCCGGGGCGGAGAACTTCGCCCTGTCTGGAGGCTTTGGCACCTATGCAGGCGGCAGCGCCTTCGCAGCGACGGGCGCGGTGCGGATATCGCCCAATGCGCAGTTTGACGGTGGCATCGGCGTCGGCTTTCGCGAGAACCGTGTTGGCGGCCGGATCGGCGTGACGTTCAAATGGTGACTTGGCTGCGGGTGGCGGCGCGCGCGGTGCTGTTGAGCGCTGTGCTTGCCGCGCACGCGACCGCCCAGACCACGCCACCGTCCAAGGGAGAGGTGGCACGGCTGGTTTGGACGACGCTGATCGCGCTCGATCACGCCAACCGGACCGGTAATTACACGGTGCTGCGCGATCTTTCTGCACCCGGGTTCCGCGCCGCCAATGACGCGGCGCGACTGGCCGGCGTGTTCGCGCGCACCCGCGACCTGCCGCTTGGGCGGGTGGTGCTCTACGCGCCGCAAATGGCCGTGCCGCCCGAGATCGTCGAGGACGGTGCATTGCGCCTGCGTGGGCGCATCCCGATGCGCCCCGAGGCGGTGCTGTTTGACATGCTGTTCGCGCAGCAGGGCGTGGACTGGCGGCTCCTGGGCCTGTCAGTGGGGCGCGGGGAGCCGTCGGTGCCCGAGGAGAGTGGCGAGGCGCGCGAGTAACACGCGCCTGCCCTGGTCGTCACTCTTGCGCGGTGGCGTAGGCGGCTTCGCGCTCGGACGGATCGCGAGGTTCGCGCGGGGGCCGTCCGATCACCTCCTTGAGGTCGTCGAGTTCGATGAAATTGTCGGCCTGGCGGCGCAGGTCGTCAGAGATCATCGGCGGCTGGCTGCGGATGGTCGATACCACCGAGACACGCACACCCTGTCGTTGCAGGCTCTCAACCAGCGGTCGGAAATCTCCGTCGCCCGAGAACAGCACGATGTGATCGACGCGCGGCGCAAGCTCCATCGCGTCGACGGCGAGCTCGATATCCATGTTGCCCTTGACCTTGCGACGGCCCTGGCTGTCGGTGTATTCCTTCGCTGGCTTGGTCACCATCGAATAGCCATTGTAATGCAGCCAATCAACGAGGGGGCGAATCGGCGAATACTCGTCATTGTCGAGAAGCGCGGTGTAGTAGAATGCGCGCAGAAGCTTGCCCCGGCGCATGAATTCGTTGCGCAGCAGCTTGTAGTCGATGTCGAACCCGAGAGCCTTGCCGGCGGCGTAAAGATTCGAGCCGTCGATGAACAAGGCCAGACGATCATCCTTGTAAAACATCGTGGAATATCCTTTCAAATCGATCCGGATTGCCTGTGGATGAGTGAGTGTGTGAGTGGTGCGGCAAGCCGGATGTAGCGGAAGAGTTAATCGGTGACCTTGCTGGCTTCAAGTGAGTGGCACGTCACAAAAGGATAGGTTTGTGATGACGTCGGATCAACTGTGCTTGATCGCGCTGGGCGCAAACTTGCCGTTGCGCGATGGGGACCGCGAGGGCGGGCCGGCAGCAACGCTTGATGCCGCAGTGAAACGCCTGGAGATCATGGCAGGAACGCAGGCCGCGGTGAGCGCGTTCTACCGCACGCCGGCCTTTCCGCCGGGGTCGGGACCGGATTTCGTCAATGCTGCTGCCGCGCTACGCATCGCAGGCACGCCCGAGGCCGTGCTCGCGCAACTGCACGCGGTCGAGGCGGAATTCGGACGCGACCGTGCCGCGCGCTGGGCCACGCGCTGGGGCGCGCGCACGCTCGACCTCGATCTGCTGGCCATCGGTGCGCGAGTCCTGCCGGATGCCGGAACGCACGGGCGCTGGCGCGCGCTTGGACCTCTGGAAGCGCAGGGGCAGGCCCCCGACCGGCTCATCCTTCCACATCCGCGGATGCAGGAGCGGGCTTTCGTGCTGGTGCCGCTGGCGGATGTGGCCCCTGACTGGCGTCATCCGATCCTCGGGCAAACAGTACGCGAGATGCTCTCGGCTCTGCCCGAGGCGGCGCGCGCCGAGGTCGTGGCGCTGCCGAATCGGTGCTTGTAAATCCCGGCCCGACGCCTTAAATACCGGGCTTCTGATCGAAATGCCCGAGAACTGCCGGAGGTCGCATGGCCCGCGTAACCACAGAAGACTGCGTCGACAAGGTCCCGAACCGATTCGAGCTGGTGATGCTCGCTGCTCACCGGGCGCGCGAGATCGCTGCCGGCGCCCCGCTCACGGTGGATCGCGACAACGACAAGAATCCTGTCGTGGCGCTGCGCGAAATCGCGGACGAGACGCAATCGGCTGGGGATCTGCGCGAGCGGCTCATCGAATCCCACCAGACCCAGATCGAGGTGGACGAGCCCGAAGAGGACACGATGGCGCTTATGATGGGGGCGGAAGCCGACCAGCCGGAGCCGGACGACATGTCCGAGGAAAAGCTGCTGCGCGCCCTGATGGAAGCGCAGGGCGAGGGCTGAGGCTCGTCGCAACCGCCAAGGGACCGGGGCGTGCCACCAGATGATCGCCGTCGATGACCTGATCTCGCTGGTGCGCCATTACAATCCGAAGACGGACGAGGCCCTCATCCGCGACGCCTATGCGTTTGGCCGCGAGATGCATGAGGGTCAGTCGCGGCATTCGGGCGAGCCCTATTTCACCCATCCCGTCGCGGTCGCCGCGATCCTGACGGAACAGCGGCTGGATGACGCGACCATCGTCACCGCGCTTTTGCACGACACGGTCGAGGATACTAAGGCGTCCTACCGCACGGTGGAAGAGCGGTTCGGCACCGAGATCGCCGAGCTGGTCGATGGCGTGACCAAGCTGACCAACCTGCAACTGTCGAGCTCCGAAACCAAGCAGGCGGAGAATTTCCGCAAGCTGTTCATGGCCATGTCGCGCGATCTGCGGGTGATCCTGGTGAAGCTCGCCGACCGCCTCCACAACATGCGCACGATCAAGGCGATGCGCCCTGACAAGCAGGCGCAGAAGGCGCGCGAAACGATGGACATCTACGCGCCGCTCGCGGGGCGCATGGGGATGCAGTGGATGCGCGAGGAACTCGAGGATCTCGCGTTCCGCGTGCTCAACCCCGAGGCGCGCGCCTCGATCATCCGCCGCTTCATCACGCTTCAGCGCGAGACCGGCGACGTGGTCGAGCGAATCACCGGCGACATGCGCCTTGAGTTCGATCGTGCGGGGATCGCGGCGGAGGTGTTCGGGCGCGCCAAGAAGCCCTATTCGATCTGGCGAAAGATGCAGGAAAAGCAGATGGGCTTTTCGCGCCTGTCCGACATTTACGGCTTTCGTATCATCACCGGGTCCGAGGCCGATTGTTACGCGGTCCTGGGCGTGATTCATCGCCGCTGGCGCGCGGTGCCGGGGCGGTTCAAGGACTACATCAGCCAGCCAAAATCCAACGGATACCGTTCGATCCACACGACTGTGTCGGGGCGGGACGGCAAGCGGGTGGAGGTGCAGATCCGCACTCAGGCGATGCATGACGTGGCCGAGACGGGGGTCGCGGCGCACTGGTCCTATCGCGACGGGGTGCGCGCCGAGAACCCCTTTGCCGTCGATCCCGCGCGCTGGATCTCGGCGATGAACGAACAGTTCGACGCCGAGGAGGATCACGAGGATTTCCTCGAGGCGGTCAAGCTCGAGATGTATGCCGACAAGGTGTTCTGTTTCACCCCCAAGGGCGATGTCATCAAGCTGCCGCGCGGGGCCACGCCGATAGATTTCGCCTATGCCATCCACACACGGATCGGGCATGCCTGCGTGGGGGCCAAGGTGGACGGGATGCGTGTGCCGCTCTGGACGCGGATCAAGAATGGGCAATCGGTCGAGATCATTACAGCGGGCGGGCAGATGCCGCAGGCCGCGTGGCTCGACATTGCCACCACCGGCAAGGCGCGCGCGGCCATTCGCCGGGCACTGCGTGAGCTGGACCGCGACCGCTATGTCAAGCTGGGCCGCGAGCTTGCGCGCTCGGCCTTCGAGCACGTGGGCAAGCGCGCCACAGACAAGGCGCTGGAGGCTGCGGCACGCACGCTGCGGCTCAAGGATGCCGACGAGGTGCGCGCACGTCTGGGCAGCGCCGAGTTGACCGCGCAGCAGGTGCTACGCGCGGTTTATCCCGATCTCGCCCCCGCGGGCGAGGCCGAGGTGGCGCGCGACCGGGCGGTGATCGGCCTGCGCGCCGACCAGGGATTTGCCCGCGCCCGCTGTTGCCAGCCGCTGCCAGGCGAGCGTATCGTCGGCATCACCCATCGCGGGCAGGGCGTGGTGATCCACGCCATAGATTGCGAGACACTGTCGCGCTACGATCAGCAGCCCGAGCGCTGGCTCGACCTGCATTGGCACACCGGCAAGCATCCGGCGGCCTATGCCGTAACGCTCGACCTGACCATCGGCAACGATGCGGGCGTGCTGGGGCGGATTTGCACCTTGATAGGCGAGCAGAAGGCCAATATCTCGGATTTGACATTCGTCGACCGGAAACCAGATTTTTACCGATTGCTGATCGATGTCGAGTTGCGCGATGCCGAGCATCTGCACAGCGTCCTGTCGGCGCTCGACGCCGAGGCGGACGTTGCCGCCGTGGAACGCTATCGCGATCCGTCCCGCTCGGGGGACAAGCGCGAGGAGCCGTAGGCGTGATTTTCAGACGCCGAGACCGTAGGCCGTGGTGGCGCATCGTGGCAGATTTTCTCTGGCCGCGCGGCGGCTGGGCGCGCGCCTTCACCTATGTAAAGCACCGGCTGCACCGGCTGCCAGACCCGCCGGAGCGCATCGCGCGGGGTATCTTTGCGGGGGTCTTCACCACCTTCACGCCGTTCTACGGGCTGCATTTCTTCATTGCCGCCGCGATTGCGTTGGTGGTGCGCGGTAACATTCCGGCGGCTCTTCTGGCGACGTTCTTCGGCAACCCGCTGACCTATCTGCCGATCGGTGTCGTGTCGTTGCAGACGGGGCATGTCATCCTCGGGCGCCACACCCCCCATGAAGACGAGATCAGCCGCTCGCTCGGCGGCAAGTTTCTCGATGCAGGCGAGGATCTCAGGCACAATCTTGTCGCGGTGTTCACGGACGAGCAGGCTGATTGGCACGGGCTCGGCATCTTTTATGACGAGGTGTTTTTTCCCTACATGATCGGGGGTATCGTGCCGGGTATCGTGGCCGGGCTCGCCGCATATTACATCAGCTTGCCAGTGGTCGCCGCCTATCAAAAGCGACGCCGGGGCGTGCTCAAGGCCAAGTGGGAGGCGCTCCGTGAAAAACGGGCGGCCAAGGAAAAGATGGCGGACGAGGCTGACGAGAACCACGAGGCAGACCAGGATGGACCGGGCGCGATACGAGATGAAGGAAACGACCGATGACGGCTGAGACAGAACTGCGCCTTGGCGTGAACATCGACCACGTCGCCACCGTGCGCAACGCGCGGGGGGGGGGCTACCCCGACCCGCTGCGCGCCGCACGCATCGCCGAGGAGGCGGGCGCTGACGGGATCACCGCGCATCTGCGCGAGGACCGTCGCCACATCTCGGACGCCGATATCGACGGGCTGATGGCGGTGCTGACGGTGCCGCTCAACTTCGAGATGGCGGCGACCGCCGAGATGCAGAAGATTGCCCTGCGTCACAAGCCCCACGCCGTATGTCTGGTGCCCGAAAAGCGCGAGGAACGCACCACCGAGGGCGGGCTGGAGGTGGCACGCGAGGAGAACCGGCTGGCGCATTACATAGCGCCGCTGCGCGAGGCGGGCTGCCGGGTGTCCATTTTCATCGCCGCGGACAAGCGCCAGATCGACGCCGCCCATCGGATCGGCGCAGAGGTGATCGAGCTGCATACCGGCGCCTATTGCGACGCCCATGCCGAAGGCGATATCACCACCCGCGACCGCGAGTTGGAGGGGCTGCGCGAGATGGCCAGCTATGCCCATTCGCTGGGGCTGGAGGTGCATGCCGGGCACGGGCTGACCTATGACACGGTGCAGCCGGTGGCGGCATTGCCGGAGGTGAGGGAGCTGAATATCGGCCATTTCATCATTGGCGAGGCGATATTCATGGGGCTGCAACCGGCCATCGCCGAGATGCGCCGCCTTATGGACGAGGCGCGGGGGTGATCCTCGGCATCGGCACGGATCTCGCGAATATCGACCGGATCGCCGGCACGCTGGAGCGGTTCGGCGACCGGTTCCGTAACCGCGTCTTTACCGAGATCGAGCAAGCCAAGGCTGAGCGCCGCGCCGATGTGGCGGGCACCTATGCCAAGAGATGGGCCGCCAAGGAGGCGTGTTCCAAGGCGCTCGGCACAGGGCTGCGCATGGGGATCGCTTGGAAGGATATGGCCGTCAGCAATCTGGCGACAGGGCAGCCGGTGATGCATGTTACAGGTTGGGCTGCCGACCGGCTGGCCGAGATGACGCCCGAGGGGCACGAGGCGATCATCCACGTCACGCTGACCGACGATCACCCCTGGGCTCAGGCTTTCGTGGTGATCGAGGCGCGCCCGATCGTGCCCGCGCCTTGACACCCCGGCCCACGCGCCGCATGAAGCGCCGGACCACAGGCACCCCCGCGGAGACAGGCATGGCATCCGAGACCCAGAAAGGCAGCTCCATCTGGGAGACGGTCAAGACCGTTTTCTGGGCGCTGGTGATTGCAGGCATCTTCCGCACCCTGTTCTTTCAGCCCTTCTGGATCCCGTCCGGGTCGATGAAGGATACGCTGCTCATTGGTGATTTCCTCTTCGTCAACAAGATGGCCTATGGCTATTCCTACGCCTCCTGCCCGTCGATCCGGCTGGGCGGGCTCGATATCGACGCGCGCGACATCTGCGGCTGGCTCGACGGTGACAACACCCGCATCCTCGGCGGCGAGCCCGAGCGTGGCGACATCATCGTGTTCCGTCACCCGGTGGACGGCACCGATTTCATCAAGCGGCTGATCGGGCTTCCCGGCGACCGGATCCAGATGAAGGGCGGGTTGCTGCACCTCAACGGTGAACCCGTGGAGATCGAGCCGGCGGGGGAATTCGTCGAGAAATTTTCACCGCAGGGGCCGATGCGCATCCGCCCGCGCTGTGCCAATGGCGTCGTTGGGCTGGGTGCGGACTGTATCAAGGAGCGCTATATCGAGACGCTGCCCGGCGGGCGCAGCCACGCGATTCTCGACATCGGTCCGCAACGCGCTGACAATACAGGCGTGTTCACGGTGCCGGAGGGGCATTACTTTTTCATGGGCGACAACCGCGACAATTCCACCGATTCGCGCTTTCCCCAGGCGGTGGGGGGCGTGGGTTTTGTGCCATATGAAAACCTCATCGGACGTGCAAACCGCGTGATCTTTTCCTCGGCGGGGCGGTCGATGCTGTTTTTCTGGACATGGCGCGGGGATCGCTTTTTCGAGGGGCTGGAGTGAAGCTTTCGGGCGAGATGCGGGACTTCGCGGCGCGGCTCGGGCATGATTTCGCCCGCCCCGCGCTTCTGATCGAGGCGCTCACCCATTCCTCGATTTCTTCGCCGGGTCGCACCGACAACCAGCGGCTGGAATTCCTCGGCGACCGGGTGCTGGGCCTCGTGATGGCCGAGGCCCTGCTGGAGGCGGATCGTGCCGCCGCCGAAGGCCAGCTAGCGCCGCGTTTCAATGCGCTTGTGCGCAAGGAGACGTGTGCGGCTGTGGCGCGCGAGGTCAACCTTGGAGAGGTGCTCAAGCTGGGCCGGTCCGAGATGCTCTCGGGTGGGCGCCGCAAGGAGGCGCTGCTCGGTGACGCGATGGAGGCGGTGATCGCGGCGGTTTATGTCGATGGGGGCTACGAGGCCGCGCGTGACGTGGTCCTGCGCCTTTGGGGCGCGCGGATCGCGACCGTGGAGGCGGATGCGCGCGACCCCAAGACCAGCCTCCAGGAATGGGCGCAGGCGCGCGGGCTACCGCCGCCCGCCTATGTCGAGACGGGCCGCTCGGGCCCCGATCACGCGCCTAAATTCACTATAGAGGTTCGGCTTGCCACGGGCGAGAGCGCGGTGGCCACCGCCGGATCAAAGCGGCAGGCCGAACAGGCGGCGGCGGGTGCCTTGCTGGCGCGATTGGAGACAGGAACATGACCACCACCCGCGCCGGATTCGTCGCGTTGATCGGAGAGCCCAATGCGGGCAAGTCCACGCTGCTCAATCGGATGGTGGGGGCCAAGGTCAGCATCGTCACCCACAAGGTGCAGACCACCCGCGCGCGCATCCGCGGTGTCGCGATGGAGGGTGACAGCCAGCTCGTGTTCGTGGATACGCCGGGTCTCTTTCAGCCGCGCCGCAGGCTCGACCGGGCGATGGTCGCCGCCGCGTGGGGGGGCGCGGCGGATGCCGATATCGTGGTGCTTCTGATCGAGGCGCATCGCGGGATTACCGAGGGCGTCGAGCGTATCCTCGAGGGGCTGAGCGAGATTGCCAAGGGCCGCAGAATTGCCCTTGCGATCAATAAGATAGATCGGGTCCAGGCCCCCGTCCTGCTGGCACTCACCAAGGATATGAATGACCGGTTCGCCTTTGAGCGGACGTTCCTGATCTCTGCTGAGAAGGGGCATGGCGTGGGCGATCTGCGCGCGTGGCTGGCGGGCGAGGTGCCCGAGGGGCCGTGGCTCTACCCCGAGGACCAGATCGCCGATCTGCCGATGCGGATGATCGCCGCCGAGATGACACGGGAGAAGCTGACGCTGCGGCTGCACCAGGAATTGCCCTATCAATTGACCGTCGAGACCGAGCATTGGGAAGAGCGCGAGGACGGGTCGGCGCGGGTGGACCAGGTGATCTACGTGATGCGCGACGGGCACAAGGGGATCGTGCTGGGCCATCGTGGTGAGACGATCAAGGCTGTTTCCAAGGCCGCGCGCGAGGAGCTGGAGGCGTTCATGGGGCGGCGTATCCATTTGTTCTTGCAGGTAAAAGTTAGATCCGGCTGGATGGACGAGTCCGAGCGCTATTCCGAGATGGGGCTGGATTTCAAGGACGGGAACTGAGGGCCGTGGCCCGGCTGACCGCACGGTTCTGGATCGACGCCTACCTCGCGCGGTTGCGGCTGGCGGATATCCCTGCATTCGTGGTGGCGCATGGCGATGATACGGCTGGCGCGGTACTGGTCAAGCTCAACACGCTGGATGGAAAAGCAAAGCTTTTTCAAAGGACTATAGACCTTATGACGGGCGACAGGGCGTGGGTTACCCTGGCCGAAGGGGACGAGGCGGACGTGGATGCGGTGGTCGTTCGGCAGCGGGGTTTCGATCCGGACCTGTGGGTGGTCGAGGTCGAGGATCGGGCGGGGCGGCACTTGCTCGACTCGGACGGGCTGGGGGGGTAGCATCCGACCATGGAGTGGCGCGATCAGGGCATATTGCTGGGTAGCCGACACCACGGGGAAACCTCTGTTATCATTGAAGTATTCACGCCGGAGCATGGGCGGCACGCGGGCGTGGTGCGGGGCGGGGCGTCGCGCAGGATGGCGCCGGTGCTGCAAACCGGCGCGCAAGTGGACGTGGAATGGCGCGCGCGGCTTGAGGATCACCTCGGGACGTTTCGGGTTGAGCCTTTGAAATCAAGAGCTTGGGTGATGGGGGACCGGCTCGCGCTGGCCGGGCTGAACGCGGTCTGCGCGCTGTTGCGCTTTACCCTGCCCGAGCGCGAGGCGCATGGAAAATTGTACCGTAAAAGCATGATTTTACTTGATCTTCTGGATCAGCCTGACATATGGCCGCTGGCCTATCTCAACTGGGAGATGGCGCTTCTGGAGGAAATGGGCTTTGGTCTTGACCTGCGGCGCTGTGCGGTGATGGGAGAAAAAGCCAATGATCTCAGTTACATATCCCCAAAGACCGGGCGCGCGGTGTCGCGGGCGGGGGCGGGGGACTGGGCCGACCGTTTGTTGCCGCTGCCGCCCTGCCTGCTGGGAGACGGCCCCGCGCCCGACACAGAGATCGTGCAAGGCCTTGATGTGACGGGACATTTCCTGCGCCATCACCTCGCGCCGCACCTCGGCGACAAGCCATTGCCCGATGCCCGTTCGCGGCTGGTCGATCTGGTGACGGCGCGGGCGGGCGCGGGGTGAACCTGTAGGTTCAGGCGACGAACCGCAAGGTTCAAAGGGGCACCGTGCGGTGCCCCGCTCAGCGGACCGTCACGACGGTGCATTCGGCGTGGTTGTTGACCTTCTGCGCGACGCTGCCCGCGAGCAGCGAGCGGACGCGCCCGAGTCCGCGATGCCCCATGACGATCATGTCGGCCCCGGCCTTTTCGGCCATGTCGAGGATGCCGTCGGCGGGGTCATCATCGGCGGTCAGGGTGTCGACCTGCTTGGCCCCCGCAGCGCGGGCGCGGTCGGCGGCGCGGTTGACGATCTCGTCGCCCATGAGGGTGATCACGCGCACCATGTCCGAGGACGGTCGCGAGGTGGCGAAGAGATCGCCGCCGCCCGCGCCGCTGAGGATGTTGAAGTCGACCTGCTGGGTCTTCTGGACCGATTCCACGATATGCTCGACCTCGGCCATGCGGGCGAGTTCGCGCGAGGGGCGGCCGAATTGCAGGACGTGGCCGACGGTGAGCGGCACGTCGAATTTGGCCGCGAGTTCGGCTGCGAGGTCGATGGCCTTGTTCGCGGTGTCCGATCCGTCGGTCGCGACGAGGATATGGGTCTTCATGGCTGGTTCCCTCCCGTTTGTGGTGCGGGGCCGGGCGTGTGATGCGCGACTCCTTGCGGGGAGAACCTAACCTGTCCGGGGGGCGGTGGCATTGATCGCGATCAAGGTGGGGGCGTTTGGCCCGGCTCAGCGCGCGCCCGCCCCTATTGCGCCGCGCGGAACACCATCTCGCGGCCCGAGTCGTTCGAAAGGATGAGTGTGTCGCCCGCGATCTCGGCCAGCGTCATGTTCTCTAGCGCGCGCAGGTAGCGGGTCTCGGCCTCGAGATCGGGGCAGGCGCGCCTGGTGGCGGTGATGCGCTCGGCGGAGAACCACGGGTAGGGCACGCTCTGTTGCCCCGAGTAGCGGTTGCACGGGGCCTCGCCGGCGAGCGTGCCCTCTTCGGGGAAGGTGAGCGTGGCGCGGGCGGCAAAGGGCGTGCCGTCGATGCTGCGCAGCGTCCATGTCGTACTCTGCCCGCCGTGGCCCGACACCGTCTCGTCCTTGCAGTATCCAAGGAGCGACATGGCGATGATCAGGAGCGCGACGCGCATCGCGATCACCTCAGAGCCAGCACGAGATCGACCAGCGAGCCAATGGCATTGCGGTTGGCGTCCGGTGCGCCGAGCGCCTGCATCCCGATGGCCGCGCCGAGGATGATGCGCGCCATGTCCGGGTTGGCGATGCCGCAGGCCGCGAGCGCCGCACCGAGGTGATCGAGGCGGCAGGCATCGGTCGCGGCCACGGCCTGCGCGGCCTGGGGTTCGGTGGCGGCCCAGGCACGGATCGCCGGTTCGGCGGCCTGCGTGGCGCCTGGGTCGGGTGCGGCGATGGCCTGTGCCGCCGCGCGCAGACGGGCGGCGGCGGGATCGTCGTCGGGGGTGTCGAGCGCGGTCTTGGCCGCCGCCTGCCAAAGAGCGAGCAACGCCGCCGAATAGGCAGGGACATCCGCGAAATGCCAGTAGAACGAGCCCTTGGTGGTGCCAAGGCGGCGCGCCAGCGGCTCGGCCCCGAGGGCACCGGGGCCGCTCTCTGACAGAGCGTCGAGCCCGGCGGTGAGCCAGTCGTCGGGCGTGAGGCGGGGGCGGCGCGCGGCGGTCATGCCCTTTTGCTTAAGCGGTGGGCAGGCACGCGGCAAGGGGCCAGATGGTCACGTCCCGCGCGTGCCGGTGTCACGAAAGCTTTGCACGGATGTTGCACCGTTTTCGCATGGCGCGCCTAGAGAGCGCGCAGGAACCTTGGGGGTGACACGTGCTGACAATTGACGCGCTGACCAAAAAATTCGGCCCAAACACGGCGGTGGACGCGGTGAGCCTGTCGGTGGAACGGCCCGCGATGATCGGGATCATCGGCCGCTCGGGGGCGGGAAAATCCACGTTCCTGCGGATGCTGAACCGGCTGACCGATGCCTCTTCGGGCAAGATCGTCGTCGAGGGGCGGGACGTGACCGCGCTGCGCGGTGCCGACAAGCGCGCGTGGCAGTCGCATTGCGCGATGATCTTTCAGCAGTTCAACCTCGTGCCGCGGATGGACGTGGTCAGCAACGTGCTGCACGGCACGCTCAACCGCCGCTCGACGCTGGCGACGATGTTCAACCTCTATCCCGAGGCCGACATTCACCGCGCCATCGGCATTCTCGACCGGCTCGGCATTGCCGAACATGCGCCGAAACGCGCCGAGGCGCTGAGCGGCGGGCAACAGCAGCGGGTGGCGATCGCCCGCGCGCTGATGCAGGATCCGAAAATCATCCTCGCCGACGAGCCCATCGCCAGCCTCGATCCGATGAACGCGCAGATCGTGATGGACGCGCTGCGGCGGATTCACGAGGAGGACGGGCGCATGGTGATCGCCAACCTGCACACGCTCGATACCGCGCGGCGCTATTGTGACCGGGTGATCGGGATGCTGGCGGGCCGGGTGGTGTTCGACGGCACGCCGGAGCAACTGACAACCGGCGTGGCGCGCGACATTTACGGCGCCGGTGCGAGCTTTTCCGAAGAGGCCACATCGACTGCCATCGAAACGCTGGACCGGGGCACCTTGCGCGCGCTGCGCGAGGCCGAGGCCGCGGTCTGACGACCCCCTGGCCCGCCGGGGGGTGGCGGGCCGTAAACCAAACCGGAGAGAGAGACATGACCAAACTGTTTGCCGCCATCGTGGCCACCACCGCCCTCGTCAGCCCCGCGCTGGCGCAGGACAAGATCGAGGAATTCCGCATCGGCGTGCTGGGCGGAGAGAACGCGCAGGACCGCATGACCTCGAACGAGTGCCTGCGGGAGAAAACCGAGGATCTGCTGGGTGTGCCCACCAGGATATTTACCCCCGCCGATTATGACGGCGTGATCCAGGGCCTGCTGGGTGGCACCATCGACGTGGCGTGGCTGGGCGCATCGGCCTATGCCAAGACCTACCTGACCGATCCGGGTGCGGTCGAGCCGGTGCTGGTCAAGGTCAACACCGACGGCTCCTACGGCTATCATTCCATCGGATTTACCCGCAAGGACACGGGCATCGCCTCGCTGGAGGACATGAAGGGCAAGACCTTTGGTTTCGGCGATCCCAACTCGACCAGCGGCTATCTGATCCCGTCGATCGAGATCCCGCAGGAGGTCGGCGCGAGCATGGAATCGGGTGACTATTTCGGCGAGGTGAAATTCACCGGCGGGCACGAGCAGACCATCGTGGCGGTCGCCAATGGCGATATCGACGCCGGTGTTACCTGGGCCGATGGCCTGGGCGCATGGGAAGACGGCTATAATTCGGGCGCGCTGCGCAAGGCTGCGGATGCGGGGCTCGTGGATATGAACCAGATGGTCGAAATCTGGAAGTCGAAGCCGATCCCGGAAGGCCCGGTCGTGCTGCGCCAGGCGCTGCCCGAGGATGTGAAGCTGAAGGTGACGGGCCTGTGGGCATCGCTCAAGTCCATCGACGCCGATTGTGCCTACGGCGTGCTTCAGGGCGATGCGTTGGGCTTCATGCCGATCACGCATGACGCCTATATCTCGATCATCGAGGCGCGCAAATCCAAGATGTGAGCCCGGTGGGCTGACACCGGCCGGGTCCGCCATGCGCGCGGGCCCGGTCGCATGTGACGGGGGCAGGGCATGAGCGATCTGACGGCAGGACAGGCGGGCGCGGCGCGGGTGGCGGATGTGCAGGGCGCCTACATGGCGATGACCCGGCGCAAGCGTGCCTATGGCTCGGTGATGCTGATCGTGTTCATCGCGCTGATGGTCTCGGGCTTCCAGGTGGCCGATGCGCGCAATGCGGGCGGGTTCTGGGACGGGATCGGCAACATTTTCCAGTTTCCGGGCGAGGTGCTGGCCGAGGCGGGGCAGAAGATCGCCAACCTGCCGGGGCTGATGTGGACATTCCTGCCCTCGCTGATCGAGACGATCAATATCGCGGCGGCCGCGACGCTCTTGGGCGCGATGGGGGCGGTGGTGATCTCGCTGCTGGCGACACGCGGCCTGGCGAAATGGCCGCGGCTGGTGGGGCTGTTTCGCCGGGTGATGGACATCCTGCGCGCGGTGCCCGAGATCGTGATCGCGCTGGTGCTGATCTTCATCCTCGGCGGTGGGCCGGTTCCGGCGATGATCGCCATCGCGCTGCACACGGTGGGCGCGCTGGGCAAGCTTTTCTCGGAAGTGAACGAGAATGCCTCGCTGAAACCGGTGGAGGGGCTGCATTCTGTCGGTGCCACATGGGGGCAGCGCATGTGGCTGGGCGTGATCCCGCAGGTGGCGCCGAATTACCTGAGCTATGCGCTGCTGCGCTTCGAGATCAACATCCGCGCCTCGGCGATCCTCGGCTTCGTGGGCTCGGGCGGGATCGGCTATGACCTGAAGAACGCGTTTAGCTGGGGGCAGGGGCGCTATGACGAGGTGGCGGCGATCTTCCTGCTGCTGTTCGGCACGATCGTGTTCTTCGACCAGGTGTCGAGCCGCTACCGCAACAAGCTGATCGGGGGGGCGTGACCATGACCGTGGCAAGCGAGGCAGGGTTCGACGCGTCTGGCTTCTTTCGGCGCAAGCGGTGGGTGGCCTTTGGTATCCCGGCGGTGATCCTCGCCTATTTCGTCTATATCTTCTTTGCCTTCGACATCCCCGGGCTGGCCGAGCGCGCGCGGATGGACAACGCGCGCATCCTTGTGGCCGACAGCTATAGCTACAAGACGCATGTGACACGCGACAACCGGATGGGCGGTGTGACCATCGCGGTGGAGGGCGAGAACAAGGGCACATGGCCCGAAGGCACAAGCCCCGACTGGGTGACACTGGAAAGCGAGGACCGCACGCGCGTGGGCCTCAAGCACGGCCACGAGGTGGTGATCGACGGCAACACGATGCGCTATGACGTGCCGGGCTATGGCGTGATCGCGGCGGAGGTGTCGCGCAGCAAGGGCGTGGTGCTCGACCTGCCCTCTGAGTCGGTGCCCGGCTGGATCAGCGCCAGCAAGACACGGGTGGACATCACCACCGAGGGCGGGCGCGTGACGTTGACACGCGCGCGCACCGAGGTGATGCGCTATCATTTCGGGTGGGAGCTGTTCTGGTTCACGCTGGACAGCCCCTTCTACGGTAAGAGCTTTGGCGAGTTGGCGGGGCTGGCCTTCTCCGGCGAGCGGGTGGTCGAGGGCAAGAGCAACCTTGCCGCCATCATCCACGACATCTGGAACAACCGGATGTGGCAGCACAAGGATGTGATGTGGGCGATCTTCGAGACCGTCCTGATGGCTTTCCTCGGCACCATGGGGGCGGCGATCGTGGCGCTGCCGCTGGCCTTTGCCGCGGCGCGCAACTTCTCGCCGCTGATGGCGGTGCGGATGGGCGTGCGGCGGGTATTCGATTTCGTACGCGGGGTCGATGCGCTGATCTGGACGATCATTCTCGCGCGCGCCTTCGGTCCGGGGCCGCTGACCGGGGCGCTGGCGATCCTGCTCACCGATACCGGCACCTTTGGCAAGCTGTTTTCCGAGGCGCTGGAGAACGTCGACAAGCGCGAGATCGAGGGGGTGCAATCGACGGGCGCGAAGCCCTTGCAGCGCTACCGTTTCGGCGTGATCCCGCAGATCACGCCGGTGCTGCTGAGCCAGCTTCTCTATTACCTCGAATCGAACACCCGCAGCGCCACCATCATTGGCGCGATCACCGGCGGCGGGATCGGGCTGTTACTCACACAGGCGATGATCACGCAAAAGGACTGGGAAGAGGTGAGCTATTACATCGTGCTCATTCTCATCATGGTGATGGTGATGGATACCGTCTCGGGCTGGTTGCGGCGGCGGCTCATCGCCTCGGATGACAGTGGACATTGAGGCGATGGATTTGGATATTTCGGGCAAGATGAAGCAGGGCCTTGCGCTTCTTCCTGGCAAAAATACCCGCGCCGCAGGCATTCATCTCTGAAGGAGCGCCGCATGCCGAGATTGCAACCCGACGGGGCGGTGATCCATCCCGATTGCGAGATTACCGATTGCGAGTTCGGGGCCTGGACCGAGGTCGGGCGCGGCAGCCGTCTCGCCCATGTGGCGATGGGGGATTATTCCTATTGTGACCGGGTCTGCGATCTCGCCAATGCCGAGATCGGGCGGTTCGCCAATATCGCCAGTTTCGTGCGGGTTGGCGCCACGGATCATCCGCTGGACCGTGCGTCCCTGCATCATTTCCTCTACCGCTCGGCGTCGTATTGGGAGGATGTCGGCGACGATGACGACTGGTTCGCGCGGCGGCGGGCGCGGGTGGCGCGGATCGGGCACGACACCTGGATCGGGCACAACGCGCAGGTCAAGCCCGAGGTGCGCGTGGGCCACGGCGCGGTGGTGGCCGCGGGGGCCGTGGTGACGCGCGACGTGGCGCCCTACACGGTGGTGGCCGGGGTGCCGGCCAAACCGCTGCGCGCGCGGCTCGCGCGCGACCTGGCCGAGCGGATGATCGCGCTGGCGTGGTGGGACTGGGACCATGCGCGGCTGCGCGCGGCGCTGGGGGATTTCCGGGCTCTGACGGCGGAGGCGTTTCTGGACCGCCACGAGCAGGAATAGGGCGGCCGCGGGGGCCGCCCTCTGCGTGCTGAAATCATGCCTGGTATGGGGACGTCGAATGCCCGGTTGATAACGCGGGGCTGTGACAGGGGCATGACGCCGGGGCGGATTTTTCAGTCGTCGGTGACGGTGAGGGTCATCCGGTCGCCCGCGAACCACGTGCGCCCGTACTCGATGGGGGAGCCGTCGGGACCGACATTGACCGAGACCGTGCGCAGGAGCGGCGCGCCGGGGGCGAGGGCGAGGTGCAGCGCCTGCGTGGGGCTGGCGGCGGTCGCGGTAAGGCGGGTGGAGGCGCGGGTATAGTCGGGGATACCCGCCTCGGCGAGTGCCGCGGTGACCGAGTGCAGGCGGGCGAGCGCCTCGGGCAGGCCGGGCAGGCGCACCGCCGGAAAGCAGGAGCGAAAGAGCGCCACCGGCACGCCATCGGCCTGCGAGAGGCCGTCGCAGACATGCACCTGCGCGCCGGGGGCGAGGGCGAGGGCGGCGGCCTCGGCGGTGTCGGCGCTGCGGGTCTCGATGGCGAGGATATCCTTGGCGGGCAGCCTGCCGGCCGCGCGCAGCGCCTCGTGAAAGCGCACGCGGCGGCCCAACGGATATTCGGTCGGGCGGTGGGCAACGAAGACGCCCGCGCCGCGCCGCGTGCGGATCGTGCCCGCCTCTGCCAGGGCGGCGAGGGCGCGGCGCACGGTGTGGCGGTTGACGCCGAAACGGGCGGCGAGCGCGGCCTCGGTGGGCAGACGCGCGCCGGGGCCGTAGCGGCCCTGCGCGATGTCGTCCCTCAGGCTGTCATGGATGCTGCGCCACAGCGCGGTGGGTTTGTCTTTGGGCATGTCACGGAAGTTTCACGGGGTGCGGGCTTGTTGGCGGCCCGGGTTTGCGGTAATGATTTGTCTAGTTGTATAGGAATCTCGACAAATTCGCAAGGTGTCTGTCATGGGCGAAAATTCCGAGCGCAAGGCGTGGATGGGGCTTCTGGCCCGCGCCCCTGCCGATGATCTGGACCGGCTGTGGCGCGCCACGGGGCTGGTGCCCGAACATGAACGGCTGCGCGCGCCCGAGGTGGGCGCGGTGATGGTGCGGGGCCGCGCCGGGGCCGAGGGCGCGGCGTTCAACCTTGGTGAAATGGTGGTGACGCGCTGCGCGGTGCGGCTGGGCGATGGCCGAGTCGGGCATGGCCATGTGCAGGGGCGCGGCAAGGCGCATGCCGAGCAGGCGGCGCTGATCGACGCGCTGATGCAAGGGGGTGAGGCGGTGCGCGTGCGCGAGGGCGTGCTCGACCCGCTGGTGCGTGCCGAGGCGGCGCGGCGGGCCGAGCGGGCGGGCAAGGCGGCGGCGACGAAGGTGGATTTCTTTACGCTGGTGCGGGGAGAGGATTGATGGAGGCGGCAGCCCTTGGTGGCGGTTTTGGCGATGCGCCGGTGGATTCGGCGCGCGCGTTTCGCGCGGTGATGCGGGCGATGGCGCGGCCCGGCACGGTGGAGGCGGTGGCGGGGGCCGCGCCGCCCGCGCCCATGTCTGTCGCGGCGGGGGTGGCGGTGCTGGTGCTGTGCGATCCCGGCACGCCGGTGCACCTGGCGGGCGGACATGACACGCGCGGCTTGCGCGACTGGATCGGCTTTCACACTGGTGCGCCGGTGGTGGCGGAGCGGGGTGCGGCGATGTTCGCGCTGGGGAGGTGGGAGGCGCTGTCGCCGCTCGATGGCTACGCGGTTGGTGAGCCGGAGTTTCCCGACCGGTCGGCCACGCTGATCGTCGAGATGGACCGGCTGGAGCCGTATGGTGCGCGGCTGACGGGGCCGGGGATCAAGGGTGGCGCGGCGCTGTCGCTGCCCGAGGTGGCGGCGTTTCAGGGTAACGCGGCGCGGTTTCCCCTGGGGCTGGATTTCCTGCTCTGCTGCGGCGACCGGCTGGCCGGGCTGCCGCGCAGCAGCCATGTGGAGGCGGGCTGATGTACGTGGCGGTGAAGGGCGGCGAGAAGGCGATCGAGGCGGCGCATGGCTGGCTCGCCGAGGAGCGGCGGGGCGACCCACGGGTGGCGGAATTGAACGTCGCGCAAATCCGGGGGCAGATGAGCCTGGCGGTGGGGCGGGTGATGGCCGAGGGCTCGCTGTATGATCCCGACCTTGCCGCGCTGGCGATCAAGCAGGCGCGGGGCGATCTGATCGAGGCGATTTTCCTCATTCGGGCCTATCGCACGACGCTGCCCCGGTTCGGGGCGTCATTGCCGGTGGAGACGGGCGCGATGCGCTGTGACCGGCGGATTTCGGCGGTGTTCAAGGATGCGCCGGGTGGACAGGTGCTGGGCCCGACGTTTGATTACACGCACCGTTTGCTGGATTTCGCGCTGGCCGCCGAGGGCGAGGCGCCGGAGGCCGCGCGGATGGAGGCGGCGGAAGAGGCGATGCCGCATATCATGGGCTACCTGGACCGCGAGGGCCTGATGGAGCGCGAGGCCGACGGCGCCGACGTGCCGCCGGACATGACGCGGGAGCCGATGGAATTGCCCGCGGACCGCGCGCTCAGGCTTCAGGCGCTGGCGCGGGGCGACGAGGGGTTCCTGCTGGGCCTCGCCTATTCGACGCAGCGCGGCTATGCGCGCAACCACGCCTTCGTGGCCGAGCTGCGCATCGGGGCGGTGGCGGTGGAGATGGAGATCCCCGAGCTGGGATTTGCCATCGAATTGGGCGAGGTGGTGCTGACCGAGTGCGAGACGGTGAACCAGTTCACCGGGTCCAAGACCGAGCCGCCGCAGTTCACGCGCGGCTATGGCCTTGTCTTTGGCCAGACCGAGCGCAAGGCCATCGCCATGGCGCTGGTGGATCGCGCGTTGCGTTGGGGTGAGCTGGGCGAGGAAGACGAGGGCGCGCCCGCGCAGGACGAGGAATTCGTCCTGATGCATTGCGACAATATCCAGGCGACGGGGTTCCTGGAGCATATCAAGCTGCCGCACTACGTGGATTTCCAGAGCGAGCTGGAGCTGGTGCGGAAGTTGCGGGCTCAGGTCACGGCCGCACCGCAGGGGGCCGCGAAATGACCCGGCCCGCAAGCTCATTCACCGGGGGTCTGCCGGTTCGCCGCGTCGTCGTGATTGGCACCGAAGCCCGAATTCGGAAACAGCTCCATGAGTATCTTTCCGATAAGCAGGGCGCTGAACAGCACGGCCAGCGCGATAGTCACCATTGTCATCATCATTTGTCCAATTCCTTCTATGCGTGTGCATCGAAGATGGATTTCTACCCGGAGAAACAGGCAGCAAGATGTTGGAAAGGGACGTTTTCATGAAATTTGAAAGCGAAAATGTGACCGCCTACAACTTTGCCTATCTCGACGAGCAGACCAAGCGGATGATCCGGCGCGCGATCCTGAAGGCGCTGGCCATTCCCGGCTACCAGGTGCCGTTCGCCAGCCGAGAGATGCCGATGCCATACGGGTGGGGCACCGGGGGTGTGCAGGTCTCTGCCGCGTGCCTGATGCCCGAGGATACGCTCAAGGTGATCGACCAGGGGGCGGATGATACGACCAACGCGGTGTCGATCCGCAAGTTTTTTGAGAAGACGGCGGGGGTGGCCACCACCGAGGAGACAGCGCGCGCGAGCGTGATCCAGACCCGGCACCGCATCCCCGAGACGCCGCTCACCGACGAGCAGATCCTCGTCTACCAGGTGCCGATCCCCGAGCCGCTGCGATTCCTGGAGCCGTCGGAGGTGGAGACGCGGAAGATGCATGCGCTGGAGGAATACGGGCTGATGCATGTGAAGCTCTACGAGGATATCAGCCGCCACGGGGCGATCGCCACCGCCTATGCCTACCCGGTGAAGGTGGCGGGGCGCTACGTGATGGACCCGTCGCCGATTCCGAAATTCGACAACCCGAAGCTGGGCGATTGCCCGGCGATCCAGCTTTTCGGAGCGGGGCGCGAGCAGCGTATCTATGCGCTGCCGCCCTGGACGCAGGTGGTGAGCCTGGATTTCGAGGATCACCCGTTCGAGGCGAGCAAGGCAGAGGCGGATTGCGCGCTGTGCGGGGCCGGGGACAGCTATCTCGACGAGGTGATCGTGGATGACGAAGGCGGGCGGATGTTCGTCTGTTCCGACACCGATTATTGCCGCGCGCGGCGCGCGGCGGGGCATGTGGGGGCGCAAGGTGCGCCCGAGGGGGTAGCATGAATGCGCTCTTGCAGGTGCAGGGTATCGCGAAATCCTATGGCGACCGCGTGGGCTGTGCCGACGTGTCGTTCGATCTGTGGCCCGGTGAGGTCATGGGGGTCGTGGGTGAGAGCGGGTCCGGCAAATCGACGCTGCTGGCGTGCCTGTCGGGGCAGATGGCCCCGGATCGGGGCGCGGTGATCTATGACACGCGCGACCGGGGGCCGATGGATGTGCTGGCGATGTCGGAGCCGGAGCGGCGGATGCTGATGCGCACCGACTGGGCGCTGGTGCACCAGACCCCGCGCGACGGGCTGCGCATGGGGGTGAGCGCGGGGGGCAATGTGGGCGAGCGGCTGATGGCCGTGGGCGCGCGGCATTACGGCGATATCCGGGCGCGGGCGGTGGACTGGCTGGGCCGGGTGGAGATCGCGGCGGACCGGGTGGACGATCCGCCCTCGGCGTTTTCGGGCGGGATGCAGCAGCGGCTTCAGATCGCGCGCAACCTGGTGACGGGACCGCGGCTGGTGTTCATGGACGAGCCGACCGGGGGATTGGATGTCAGCGTGCAGGCGCGGCTTCTGGACCTGTTGCGGGGGCTGGTGCGCGAGATGGGCCTGTCGGCGGTGATCGTGACGCATGATTTGGCGGTGGTGCGGCTCTTGGCCGACCGGCTGATGGTGATGAAGGATGGCCGGGTGGTGGAGGCGGGGCTGACCGATCAGGTGCTCGACGATCCGCAGCATGGCTATACGCAGTTGCTGGTGTCGAGCGTGTTGCAGGTGTGAGCGGGTATTTTTACCAAGAAGAAGGAGCATGTCGGTGATCGAGGTCGAGGGTCTGGGCAAGCGGTTCGTCCTGCACAACCAGGGCGGGGCCGTGATCGAGGTGATGGCGGGGGCGCATCTGCGGGTGGGGCGTGGCGAGTGCGTGGCGCTGACCGGTGCCTCGGGCGCGGGCAAATCGACGCTGATGCGGATGATCCACGGCAATTACCGCGCCACCGAGGGACGGATCGAGGTAGCGGGGGTGGACGTGGCCCGCGCCGAGCCGCGCGAGATCATCAAGCTCAGGCGCGAGCGGCTGGGCCATGTCAGCCAGTTCCTGCGGGTGGTGCCGCGGGTGCCCGCGCGCGAGGTGGTGGCCGAGCCGCTGCTGGCGCTGGGCGTGGCCCGCGACGAAGCGCTGGGGCGGGCCGAGGCGCTGCTCAAGCGGCTCAACATCCCCGAGGCGCTGTGGGATTTGAGCCCGACGACCTTTTCGGGTGGCGAGCAGCAGCGGGTGAACATCGCGCGCGGGTTCGTGCATGACTTTCCGGTGCTGTTGCTCGACGAGCCGACGGCGAGCCTCGATCCCGGCAATCGCGAGGTGGTGCTGTCGCTCATCGAGGAGGCCAAGGCGCGCGGGGCCGCGATCCTCGGGATTTTCCACGATGCACAGGCGCGGGCGCGGGTCTGCGATCGCGAGGTGGACGTGGGGGCGTTTACGCCCACGCGCGGTGCGGCATGAGCCGGGGCCGCTTTATCGCCGTGGTGGGGCCGTCGGGCGTGGGCAAGGACACGCTGATGCGGGCGATGGTCGCCGCGCGGCCCGGGCTGCGCCGGGTGCGCCGGGTGATCACGCGGCCCGCCGATCCGGGCGGCGAGGGACACGAGGCGGTGAGCGAGGCGGAATTCGCGATGCGGCTGAAGGAGGGGGGATTCGCGTTGCACTGGCGGGCGCACGGGCTGCGCTATGGTGTGCCGGTGGGGATCGGGCTCGACCTGGCGGGCGGACGCGATCTGCTGGTCAACCTGTCGCGCGGGGCGCTGGCCGAGGCGCAGGGGCGGTTTCAGCCCTTTGCAGTGCTGCACCTGGTGGCCTCGGGCGAGGTGCTGGCCGCGCGGCTGGCGGCGCGGGGGCGCGAGGCGGGCGCGGAGATCGAGGAGCGGCTGGCGGGTGCTGTGCAGCCGCTGCCCGAAGGGGTGGGGCCGGTGATCGAGATCGACACCGATGCGCCGGTGGAGCGGCTGGCGCGGCTGGCGCTGGCCGGGATTTACGCGGTGAGGGCGTGACGATGGATCAGGTGAAAACGGCCCTGCCGATCCTCGCCCATGAGCGAGAGCGCGTCGACCGGGACCGGGCGCGGCAGGAGCGGCGCGAAGTGTTGCGTGAGCGTGGCGCGCAGGGTGGGCAATTCGGATTTCGGGCGCTTGCCGGTGAGGGTGATGTGAAAGCGGAAGCCCGCCATCACGTGGGGATAGCCCCATTGTGCGAGGCGGGAGTCTTGCTCGGGGGTGAGCCCGCCTGCGCGGCGGCGGGTGATCTCGGCCTCGGTGAGGGGCGCGCGGAACGGCTCGAACGCGCGGACGCAGGCGGCGGCGAGGGTGTTGATGGCCGTCTCGTCGCCCTCGGGCAGGAGCGCGAGGAAGCGGCCCAAGGGCGCGATGGCGAGGCCGTCAAGCGTGACCGGCGCGGTGGCGGCGCAGAAGGCGGCGAAGGCGTCGCGCAAGGCCGCCTCGGTCGTGCCGGGGGCAAGGGTGAAGGGCGGCTTCATCGTGGCGTGCAGCCCGTACTTGCGGGGCGCGTCGGTGAGGTCGCTGACCGGCGCGGGCAGGTCGGGGATGTTGGGGTGGGGCACGGTGGTGCCGCGCACGGGATCCCAGCCGAGCCACGCCGCGCCGAAATCGGACAGGGGCCCCGGCGGGGGCGTGACATAGACGGCGTAGCGGGTGAAGGGCATGGGGCTTGTCATCGCTGGGCCGATCTCTTGCAGGAAAGCGTGACGGTGACATGACAGAAGAAACCATCCTCGCCAATGCCATGCTGGTGCTGCCCGACGAGGTGCGGCGCGGGTCGCTGCGCCTGCGGGACGGGCGGATCGCCGAGATCGGCGAGGGTGCGGGCGTGCCGCGGGGGGCGGTGGATTGCGGCGGCGATTACCTGGCGCCGGGGTTGGTGGAGTTGCACACCGACAACCTGGAACGACATATCCAGCCGCGCCCGGGCGTGGACTGGCCGCACGAGGCGGCGATCCTTGCGCATGATGCCGAACTGGCCAGCGTGGGTATCACCACGGTGTTCGACGCGATGCGCGTGGGCTCGATCCCCACGGGGGTGGGGCGGTATGGTGCCTATGCGCGGGGGCTGGCCGACGAGCTGTGGGCGCTGCGGGCGGACAGCGCGTTGCGAATCAGCCATTTCCTGCACCTGCGCGCCGAGGTTTGTTCGGAGACGCTGGAGGCGGAGATGGAGGCCTTTGGCGCGCAGGACCGGGTGGGGATCGTGAGCCTGATGGACCACACGCCGGGGCAGCGGCAGTTTCGCGACATGGCCAAGCTCGAGACCTATGTGAAGGGCAAGCACGGGTTGGACGATGCGGGATTTGCCGCGCATATCGCACAGCTCCGGGCGCTGCGCGAGGCACATGGCGACCGGCACGAGGCGGCGGCGGTGGCGCATGCGGCGCGCTATGGCGCGGTGCTGGCAAGCCATGACGACACCACCGAGGAACAGGTGGCGGTATCAGAAGGCTATGGCATCCGGCTGGCCGAGTTTCCCACCACGGCAGAGGCGGCGCGGGCCTGCCACGCGCGCGGGATTGCCGTCATCATGGGCGCGCCCAACCTGATCCGGGGCGGATCGCATTCCGGCAACGTGGCGGCGCGCGAGCTGGCGGAGGCGGGGCATCTGGATATCCTGTCGTCGGATTACGTGCCCTCGGCGCTGCTCTACGGTGCGGTGCGGCTGGGGGTGATGTGGGGTGACATGGCGCGGGGGCTGGCCACGGTGACCTCGAGCCCGGCGCGGGCCGCGGGGCTGGAGGACCGGGGGCGGATCGAGGCGGGAGCGCGCGCCGACCTGGTGTGGTTTGGGCTGCGCGGCGACGTGCCGGCGGTGCGCGCCGCGTGGTCGCAGGGGCGGCGCGTGGGGTGATCGGGGCGCGGCCCCGGCCCGGCCGCGAGAAGAGGGTTGCGCACGCCGGTGTGGGTGTTGTGAATGGCCTGGAGCGGTCGTTGGGCATTTAGCGATGAGCCGCGCAGCGCCCGACCGCCGGGTGGGCGCAAACCCGGCTACGCTCTGCGATTTATGGTGCAAGATACCTCTTCTATTTCCGCCACTTGCAGCGTTGCAATAGCGCCCGCCCGATGGGGCGGTCGGGCGCTCGCGCGGCGGCGCGTAAACGCGTCTCTATTCCGCGCGGGGTGAGGCAGGCGAATGGCAGCAAGAGGCCCTGAACGGCCCCATGCAGCACGGCGCACATCTTCCCAGGTGTCGCCCACCAAAAGGGCCTGCCGTCAAACGGAAGGGTCGCCTGCGGCAATATGAAAACGAACCCGGCTGTGGCGTGCGTTGGGCTGCGGCCCTTTTGACACTGCTGCAGGTGGGGCGCATAACGGGCGCAATTCCAATCCTTTGCACCGGAGATCCCGATGACTGAGCCACTTTTCGACATCCCCGCCCCGCCGCTTGTGCCCATCGAGGGCGACGCGCGCGGCTATCCGGTGCGGCGCATCTTCTGCGTTGGGCGCAACTATGCCGCCCATGCCGCCGAGATGGGCAACGAGGTGGATCGCGAGGCGCCGTTCTATTTCACCAAGTCGGCGCATGCGCTGTGCCTGTCGGGGGCGACCATCGCCTATCCGGCGGGCACCGAAGACTGCCATCACGAGATGGAATTCGTGGTGGCAATGGGAGCGGAGGCGTATCAAGTGAGCGAGGCAGAGGCGATGGACGCCGTCTGGGGCTATGGCTGCGGCATCGACCTGACGCGGCGCGACCTGCAGGGCGCGGCCAAGGAGAAGCGGCGGCCCTGGGACCTGGGCAAGGATTTCGAGGACGCGGCGATCATGGGGGCGCTGACGCCGAAAGCGCGGTTTGGCGAGATTGGCGCGCAGGCGCTGCGGCTGTCGGTGGACGGGCGCGTGGCGCAGGACGCGCGGCTGTCGGAGATGGTGTGGTCGGTGCCCGAGATCATCGCGCACCTGTCGCGCTTCTATCACCTGGCGCCCGGCGATCTCATCTATACCGGCACGCCCGCCGGCGTCGGCCCGGTGGTGCCGGGCAATCGCCTGAAAGGCGAGATCGACGGGCTGCCACCCGTCGAGGTGACGATCGGCGCGGGTGCGTAGCGGCGTGGTGCTGGCGCAGGTTCCGGTGACGCTGTTCACGGTGGTGATGGGGCTGTGTGGCTTCACGCTCGCATTGCGGGCGGGTGAGGCTGCGGCGGGGCTCACGCATTTTCTCTCGGGGGCGGCGCATATGCTGACGCTGGCGGTATTCGGCGTCGTGGCGGTGGCCTATCTTGCCAAGGCGGTGCGCCATCCCGGCACCGTGGCGGAGGAATGGCGGCACCCGGTGAGCCTTGCCTTCTTTCCGGCGATCTCGATCTCGCTGGTGCTGTTCTCGCTGGTGATGCTCGACGTGGTGCCGGGGATCGCGCACGCCCTGTTCCTGGTGGCGGTCCCGGCGCAGCTTGTGTTGACGCTGGCGGTGGTGTCGGGCTGGATCGGGTCGCGGTCCTTCGAGCATGGGCACCTGACGCCCGCGTGGTTCATCCCTGCCGTGGGCAACGTGATCGTGGCCATCGCGGGGGTGCCGATGGGCTATGTGGAGGTGAGCTGGTTCTTTGCCGCGGTGGGGCTGATGTTCTGGGTGGTGCTGCTGACGCTGGTGATGAACCGGCTGATCTTTCACGATCCGCTGCCCGAGCGGTTGCAGCCGACGCTGGTGATCCTCGTGGCGCCGCCCGCCGTGGGCTACCTCGCCTGGGTGGGGCTGGTGGGGGACGTCGATGCGTTTGCCCGGGTGCTGTTGAACCTCGCCTACCTGTTCGTTCTGATCGTGGCGGCGCAGGTTCCGCGCCTTGCGGCGCTGTCGTTCTCGTTATCGTCGTGGGCGCTGAGTTTTCCGGTGGCGGCGGTGACGGTGGCGAGCTTTACGCATGCCGAAGCGGTGGGATCGGGCGCGCATGCGGCGATCGGCTTCGGGCTGCTGGCGGTGCTGTTGGCGATCATCGCGGGGCTATTGTGGCGCACGGGGCAGGCGCTGGCGCGCGGGGTGCTGTTCGGCGGGTGAGGGCGTGGATTTTCACGGGTGGGAATGGGCCTGTTCCCGCCATTCGTATTTTGCACCCGCGCGGAACAAGGCGTGCTTGCACGCCGCCGCGCGAGCGCCCGACCGCCCGGACGGGCGGGCGCTTTTGCAACGGCGCAAGCAGCTGTTAGCCAAGAAGTAGCTTGCACCATAAATCGCGCAGCCCAATCGTCAGTGCGCCCACCCGCGGTCGGGCGCTCGCGCGGCTCATCGCGTCATGCCCAACGGTCACTCAAGGCCACAACCGCCCGGCGACCGCCGTCGTCAGTGCTGGATTTCCTCCTCGCGCACGAACATGTTGGCCCATGCGCGGTCGATCAGGTCGGGGGTCATCTGGTAGGGGATGCCCTCGAACTCGCAGATCGCGATCATCTGGTCGATCAGGAAGACCGGCTGGTAATTGGCGTAGATGCTGTTGATCGTGGGGTACTTTTCCTTGACGAGGTGGATGAGCGCAGCCTCGTCGAGCGGCATGCCCTTCTTCTTGGCGACCATCGCGAAGATCTTGAGGAAATCGGCCTGGCTGGGCCCGTCGATCTTGATCTTGAAGAAGATCCGCCGCAGCGCCGCCTTGTCGAAGATCTCGTTGGGGTGGAAGTTGGTGGAGAAGATCACCAGCGTGTCGAACGGCACCTCGAATTTCTCGCCCGATTGCAGGGCGAGGATGTCCTTGGATTCCTCCAGCGGCACGATCCAGCGGTTGATGAGCGATTGCGGCGGCTCTTTCTGGCGACCGAGGTCATCGACGATGAAGATGCCTCCGGTGGACTTGAGTTGCAACGGCGCCTGGTAGGTGCGCGCCACGGGGTTGTAGACCAGGTCGAGCATAGACAGGCTCAGTTCGCCGCCGGTGACGACGGTGGGGCGTTCGCATCGCACGTAGCGGGTGTCAAAGGTGCGGCGGCGGCGCAAGCTGTTGGGATCGTCGGTCTCGGTCTCGGCGGCGGAATGCACGATCGGGTCGTAGACGGTGATGACCTGGCCTGCGTATTCGATGGCGCGGGGCACGTAGACCTTGTCGCCCATCGCGTCGCGGATGCCGTTGGAAATCGAGGATTTGCCGTTGCCCGGGGGCCCGTACATCAGGATCGAGCGGCCGGCGCTCACCGCCGGGCCGAGATGGTCGAGAAGGGCGGGTGGCAGCACGAGGTGGCCCATCGCCGAGGTAAGCTGGTCACGGGTGATCTGGATGTTGCGGATCGACTGGCGCTTGACCTGGTCGGCGTAGACGTCGAGCGGCACCGGCATGGCGCCGAAATATTCCGACTGGCTGAGTGCGTCGAGCGCGCGGGTCTTGCCCGCGTCGGTGAGCTGGAATCCCATCTCGCCGCCCGAATTGGCGTGCAGCGTGCCGGTGGCCTCCACGAGCCGCTGAGTGCGCGAGAGATCGACAAGTTCTTGCGTGACGGCGCGCGGCAGGCAGATGGCGTCGGCGATTTCGCTGACGAGGTCGAGGTTCTTGCGAAACATCGTCTTGAGCAGGATGTCGCGCATCATCACCACCGGCAGCCGCATCTCCTCGAGGCGGTTGGGCGGCGGCGGGGGCTGCACCCCGGTCGTGGCTTGCATGTTCATGGTGCTGGTCTGCCCTCGATACCCGTTTAACGGGCACATCATGAGGGCCGAGTTTGTGCAAAATATGGCTGGCGCCGGGCGCTCCTGCGGCGGCGCGGTCAGGCCCCGTGGAGTGCGGCGAGCGCGAGGTAGAGCGCGAGCGCCGGCCCGAGTGCGAGCCCCATCGGGAAGCGGCGGCCGGAATGCCAGCTTGCCCAGTCGGGGGCGAGGCGGCGCAGCGGGCTCATCCGTGCGAGGCGGTGGGTGGCAAAGGCCGCCAGAAGCACGCCCGCGAGGAGCAGCATGACCGCGGATGCGTCGCCCAAGGCCACGAAAGGCCCGGCGGCGGCTATGAACTTGGCATCTCCCGCGCCCATCAGCCCGGCGGCATTGGCCCCGATCCCCACGAGCAGCAGCGCGGCGAGGTGGCTCAGCCGCCACAGGTAGTCGGGGAGCGGCAGCACCGCGATCCCCACCGCGAGATAGACGCAGACCAGCGCGATCACCGCCTTGTTGGGGATTTTCATCGACCGCAGGTCGCTCCACGCCACCCACAGGCAGATCGGCGCGGCGAAGATCAGGAACCAGAGCGCCGCCGTGGCCGGTGTGTCAAAGCCCATGAGGCGGCCTCAGCCCGTGCCGCTTTCGAGCGCGCGCAGGCTGCGCACGGCGGCGTCGAAATGTTGCGGGTGGGTCTCGACCGCCTCTTGCAGCAGGCCGCGGCCGATGGCGACATCGCCCTGTTTCACTGCCGCGAGGCCCAGCGTGTAGAGAAGCTGCGCGCGTTCCTCCTGCGTGGCCGGCAGGACCGGCATGGCGTAATTGCCCTGTGTGCCGCGCGCGAGAACGAGGTTGTTCTTGGCAGTGAAGAGCCCCGGATCCTGACGTACCGCGTCGGCAAACAGGCGCTCGGCCCCGGCGGCGTCGCCACGGCTGAGCTTGGAATAGCCCCAGTTGTTCAGCACCGGGCCCGGTTTCGTGGTGAGCCCGACGGCGGTCTCGTAGAAGCTGTCGGCCTTGTCCCAGTCTTCCTCGCTGTCGGCGATCATCGCCTCGAGCCGGTAGCGGTTATAGGTCTCGACGGTCGGCGGGATCGTGTCGAGCACTTTGGCTGCGCGGTCCCACTCGTTGTTGCGGATGAGCGCATCGGCCAGCGCCACGCTGTCGGTGTCGGCGGCGTCGGGGTGGTCGGTGACCTTTTCCCAAGTGGCGACCGCCTCGGTGGCACGTCCGGCGCGCACGAGCGATTTTCCCAGGCCCCGCATCAGGTCGATCCGGTCGGGATCATTGGCCGTGGCGCGCTGGAAATAGGCGACCGCCTCGGCGGGGTCGGACGATTGCAGCATCACCTCGTTGAGGTTGCTTTCGTCGATGACGTTGATGTCGCGCAGGGCGCGGTCGACCTCTTCGCCCGGGGTCGGCGCACAGGCGGACAGCGCGACGGCCCCCGTCGCGCACAGGATGATCCGGATGGAATGGCGCATTCTTGCGTCCTTTTACTGCCTCGGCCTCGTCATGGTATCTTGCGCAGGAGGTATTTGCCTCCGCCGCGCCGCACCACTTTGTATTCTTGTTCGACATTGTCATCATAGCTGGAATCCCGCGATTTTGCGAGAGCCAAACGCAGGTTGTCGCGAATCGCGTCGCTGGTGCCATTGTCGAGCGCATAGGCGCGGCGCAGCATCTGCTCGGCCTCGAGGAAATCGCCCTTTTCCACCAGCACGACGCCGAGATTGTTCCACATTTCCGGTGTCGCCGCGTCGCTCTCGATGGCGCGGCGCAGGAGCCGTTCGGCGGTGCCGAGCCGACCCATCGCAAGATTGGCGGTGCCCAGCCCCGCCAGCACGTCGGCGGTGAGGCCCCGGTCGGCACCGGCGCGGGTATAGGCGCGGTGCGCGAGCTCGAATTCGCCGGCGTCCATCAGCCGGTGCCCGACCAGGAGCGGATCGACCGCCACCGGTTTGCCCGGGGCGGCACCGGGCGGGAAGGGCCCCTGGGGCAGGGCCGGGGTGCAGGACGCGAGCATCAGCGCGAACGCCAGAGCCGCCGCCAACCGTCCCGCCATCGTGCCCCTTTCTTCACTTGCCCATCGTGAACAGCTTCATGATGTCGAGCATCGAAGGTCCGACGAGAATGATCAGCAATGGCGGCACTGTAAGCGTCATCGTGACCAGTGTCATCTGGGTGGGCAGCTTGTTGGCCTTTTCCTCGGCGCGCATGACCCGTTTGTCACGCATCTCGCCGGCATAGACGCGCAGTGCGTCGCCCACCGGGGTGCCGAAGGTCTGCGACTGGATGAGGGTGGTGACGAAGCTGGAGATGTCCTGCACGCCGCAGCGGTCACCCATCTCGCTCAGCACCGAGGGCTTGTCGCGGCCGGCCTTCATCTGGAGCGCGACGATCTCGTATTCCTCGGACAGGGCGGGATAGGAGGAGCGGATTTCCTTGGCCACGCGGATGATTGCCTGGTCCATCGACTGCCCGGCCTCTACGCAGACGAGCATCATGTCGAGACTGTCGGGAAAGCCGTCCTGGATTTCTTCCTGGCGTTGTTGCTGGCGCTTGGTGACCCAGTATTTCGGCATCATGTAGCCCACCAGGCCGGGGCCGAGGATATAGGCGATGGAGGTCTTGATATCGGTCTCGCCGCCGGCCTTGAACAGCAGGAAGTAGAGGATCCCCAGTGCCAGAAACCCCAGCGCCAGCCCCAGTTGCGCGGCGTGGAAATAGCGCACCGCGTCGCGATGCCGGTAACCCGCCTGCATCAGCTTGAGACGCATCTCGCTCAGTTGCTTCGAGTCCTGTGGCTCGAGGAAGGTGGCGTATTTGTCGAGCTTCTTGTTTTTGCGCTTGGCGCGCAGCGTGTCCTTGCGTGGGCCCGCGGCGGCCTGGGCGCCGGGCTGATACTGCTTGAGCTTGTCGAGCGGGTCGGGCTTTTGCTGGAGCATGAACCCCAGCGTGACCAGCATCAGAAGGACACCGAAGCCGCCCAGCGCGATCACCGGACCGAACGGGCCGAGGCTGTCGATCAGCAGCGGGATGATGGCGGGGGGCAGGGGCATGAAAGACCTTTCAGACCTTGATGTTCACGAGGGCGCGCATGACGATGACGTTGAGCACGAGGAATACGCCGACGATCAGCACCGCCGGGATGAACCAGGGGTGGTCCATCGCCTCGTCGTAATAGTCGGGCTTGATCATCTGGATGCCGAAGATGGCGAATAGCGGAAAGCCCGACAGGAACTTGCCCGACCATTGCGCCTCGGCGGTGATCGCCTTGACGCGGCGGAACAGGCGAAAGCGCGCGCGGATGACCTTGGCCAGCCCCGAGAGGATTTCGGCCAGGTTACCGCCGGCCTGCTGCTGGATGGTCACCGCCACCGCGAGAAAGCGCAGGTCCTGCATGTCGAGTCGCTCTGCCATGTCCTTGAGCGCCTCGCCGATGTCGCGGCCATAGGTGGCCTCGTCCGCGATCACGCCGAATTCGGTGGCGAGCGGGTCGGACACCTCGTTGGCGACAATCCCGATGGCCGAGGAAAACGGGTGGCCCACCCGCAGGCTGCGCACCATCAGCTCGATCGCGTCGGGGAGCTGTTCCTCGAGCATGCCCATGCGCTTGGATGCCTTCAGGGAAATCCACATGTAGACGCCGCCAACGCCCATGGCCGCCGAGACCAGAATCCGCACCGGCAGCGGCGTGGCGGTGCCGATGGTCAGCCCGAGAAAGGCAAGGACGCCGGTGGCGGCCATGATCATCACGATCTGCTTGGGCGTGAAGGCGATGGCCGCCTTTTGCGCCTTGACCGACAGGATCGCGTAGAGCGGTACGCGCCGCGCCTTGAGGTGTTGCTCCATCTCCTTGCGGAGGGTTTCCATCACCTGCTCGCGGTTGCCGTGCTTCTCGAGCAGTTCGAGCCGCCGGTTCACCCGCTTGTCGAGGCTGATGGAGCGGCCGAACACGGTGAGGTAGAGCCCCTCGACAAGCACCAGAACGCCGACGAAGATGAGGCCGTAGATGATCGGTTCGGAACCTATGCTCATTGTCTCACTCCGCCGCGATGGGTTCGTAGATGGAGGGCGGCAGGTCGTAGCCCCACAGGCGGAAGCGCTCGGTGAAGTGCGAGCGCACGCCGGTGCCGGTGAAATGGCCCAGGATCTTGTTTTCGGACGAGATTCCGACCCGCTGGAAGCGGAACACCTCCTGCATCGAGATCACCTCGCCCTCCATCCCGGTCACCTCGGTGATCGAGGTCATCCGGCGCGAGCCGTCCTGCAGGCGGTTGGCCTGCACGATGACGTTGACGGCGCTGGCGATCTGGTTGCGCACCGCCTTGAGCGGCATCTCGATCCCGGCCATCGCGACCATGTTTTCCAGACGGCTGAACGCGTCGCGCGCGTTGTTGGCGTGGATCGTGGTCATCGAGCCGTCATGGCCGGTATTCATGGCCTGAAGCATGTCGATCACCTCTTCGCCGCGCGTCTCGCCGACGATGATCCGGTCGGGGCGCATCCGGAGCGCGTTCTTGATACAGTCGCGCGCGGTCACCTCGCCCTTGCCCTCGACGTTGGGGGGGCGCGTCTCCATGCGGCCGACATGGGCCTGCTGAAGCTGCAATTCGGCGGTGTCCTCGACGGTGAGGATGCGCTCGGCATTGTCGATGAACGAGCTGAGCGCGTTGAGGGTGGTGGTCTTGCCCGAACCGGTGCCGCCCGAGACGACGATGTTGAGCCGGCAGGCGACGGCGGCCTGGAGATAGGCGGCCATTTCCTCGGAAAAGGCGCCGAAGCGCACGAGATCGTCGATGCCGAGCTTGTCCTTCTTGAATTTGCGGATCGACACGAGGCTGCCATCCACCGCGATGGGCGGCACCATCGCGTTGAATCGCGAGCCGTCGGCGAGGCGGGCGTCGACGTAGGGGTTCGATTCGTCCACCCGGCGGCCGACTGCGCTCACGATCTTGTCGATGATGCGCAGGAGGTGCTTTTCGTCCTTGAAGGTGACGTCACTCACCACGAGCCGACCCTCGCGCTCGATGAAGATCTGGTGCGGGCCGTTCACGAGGATGTCGCTGATCGTGTCGTCCTTGAGCAGCGTCTCGAGGGGGCCGAGGCCCTTGACCTCGTCGTAGAGCTCTTGCGTCAGGCGCGCGCGGTCCTCGCGATTGAGCACGATTCCCTTTTCCTGGAGGATTTCCGAGGAAATGGCGGTGATCTCGGCGCGCAGGTCGGCCTCGGTCGCGGTGTCTAGCGCGGAGAGGTTGAGATTGTCGAGCAGCGCGCGGTGAAGCTCGATCTTGATCTCGCCAAGCCGCTCCTTGCGCTTGCGTTCCTTGTCCTCGGGCGCAGGCGCCGCCGCCGATTTCTGCGGCGGCCTGCGCAGGCTGGTGACCTTGGGGGCGGGCTCGGGCTTGGTGGCCGTCGCGGCGGGCGCCTTTGGCGCAGGGGCGGCGCCGCCTGACTTCTTGTAGCGCGAAAACATCTGTGGCGTCCTTTCCTCAGGCGGCCTCGGCCTCGTCGCGGCCGAGCTCGTGCAGCGATTGGGCGAGCTTGGCGATCTCGCGGCGCAGCGGGTTCTTGGCGGCGGTCGAGGCGAGCGGCAGCCCGTGATCGGCGCTTTGCGACACCGCGCGCCCACCATCGGGAAGCTGAAGCTCGAGCCCGATCTCGAGACTTTCGGCCAACCGCCTGACGCGGGACCGCGCCCCGATATCGGTGAATTTCGGCGCCCGGTTGAGGCAGTAGCGCAGCTTCTCGAGCGGCAGGTCCTCGGCCTGGAGCGCGCGCTTGATGCGCAGGGTGTTCTGCGCCGAGCGCATGTCGAGCTCGAGCGTGGCGAAATAGATCTGGCATTGGTTGAGCACCGTCTCGGTCCATTGCACCAGCGTGGTGGGCATGTCGACGATGACGTAGTCGAAATGGCGGCGCGCGAGGTCGAGCACGCG
Organism: Roseovarius sp. A46; assembly: GCF_004126395.1. Classification (NCBI taxonomy): domain Bacteria; kingdom Pseudomonadati; phylum Pseudomonadota; class Alphaproteobacteria; order Rhodobacterales; family Roseobacteraceae; genus Roseovarius; species Roseovarius sp. A46. The sequence continues at coordinate 35,318 of NZ_PVWS01000027.1, forward strand.
GGTCACGTCGTCGGAGCCGATTATGTCGAGCGGCAGGATATCTGTGGGCGCGGTCAGCACGCGCAGCTTGTCCTCGAAGGTGACGAGCGCCTGGCGGAACACGTCCTCGTCGAGTCGCTCGGTATCAGACCACATCTCGAACACCACGTCGCGGCGCGGCAGGTCGAGGAAGGTGGCGACCGAGCCGAATTGCAGGCTTAAGTCCAGAATGCAGACCTGCGGCGGCTTTGCCTTGTTGATATTGGCCAGTTCCCAGGCGAGGTTGACCGCGAGCGTGGTTGCCCCGGTGCCCCCGGCGAGCCCCTGCACGGCGAGAATCACGCCGCCTTCGGCGCTGGCCTCGGGCAGACGCTCGGCCTTGGTGCTGGTTGCAGCGGAAGGGGCGGGGGGCGTGCGCAGCCGCTCGATGGCGGCCTGCAACTCGCGTTCTGGCAGGGGATAGGGCACGAATTCGTCCGCCCCGTTGCGCAGAAGCTGGTGGAGCGCGGCGGGGCTGACATCCTCGGCGATGAGGATGCTCTTGATTCCGCGCTGGGCGGCAACGAGGATGATCTGGTTCATCAGCGGCAGGTCGTCTTCGTCGTGTTCGTCCATCGCCAGCGCGACGAATTCGAGGGTCTCGGCCTCGGGCTGGTTGAGGAAGGCCAGCGCCTCGGAAAAGCCCAGATCGCCCCAGGCCTCGCCGAGGGTGGCCTCCATGTCCTCGATGAGCAGGTCGAAGTTCTGCACATCCCTGCTGATGGTGCAGGCGCGGATCGGCGTTGTGTCGGTCTGGGTCATGTTGAAACTCACCACTATTGTCGGTCGGGGCCCTCTCCGTCCGGCACGTCGGATCGCACACCGCAAAGGGGGCGGGGCGCGGATCGGTCGCGTCAGACGGCGCGGGGCATTGCTCGATAATGGAAACATGGCCGTTAATGTGGGCGACATTTTGGCCAAAAGATCGTAATTGTAGGAAGCCCGAAGACAAAAAGACCTGCCTGGTGCGGCGGGTCTCGGGCAGGGCCGATCTGATGGGGTGGGGCTATTGCTCGCCGCTGCCACCGCCTGCTGTCTCGGCATCGAGCGTGACGGTGGATTCCCAGGTCGCACTCTCGACATATTCGCGATAGACCACTTCGGCATACTTGCCGTCCATCACGATCGGGTGCGAGCCGACGAAGCCAGAGACCTCGGTCACGGTGCGGCGGTTGCGCCTCTCGCGGCCTTGAGTGACGATCAGGGGCTGGGTTTCGCCGAAGGAGGCGACCGCCTCGAGCCGGTCGCGGCCGACCCCCTGGCTGGCGAGGTAGCGTACCACCGCCTGTGCGCGGCGCAGCCCGAGCGACTTGTTATAAGCCTCCGGGCCGACAGCGTCGGTATGGCCGTAGACGCGGAAGCGCACCTCGGGGAACTGGCGGATCCAGTGCGCCTGTTCGCGCAGGGTGTCGCGCGCGCCGGCGTCGAGCACGTCCGAATCGAAGGAGAAGTTCACCGTGCTGTCGACCTCGCTGGCGAAGCGGTTGGCAAGGTCGAAGACATAGCTCCGCTCGCCGGTCATCACGAGGTGGTTGTTCATCGACGCGTCGCCGAAGGCACCATTATCGACGAGCGATCCCGCTTCGCCGAAATAGGAGCGGACGACATCGCCATCAGGTGACGCGCAGGCCACCGTGACGAAAAGACCGGAGATCGCCAGATACCGTTTCATCGCCCTGCCCCCTGTCATTCCATCACGTAGCCGTAGGACCCGGTGAAATCCTGCCGGGCGACCTCGCCCGCGGCACCGGATTTTGGTGCGTCACGCATCACGCGCCCGCCCAGAAACAGATCGCCCTCGGACGGCAGGCGCACCCGGTCGGTGGGCAGCGCCAGCGCCTCGCCGCGCGTGGGCGAGACGAGATGTGCCGAGATGATGATGACGAGTTCGCTCTGTGCACGCAGGTAATCGGCGCTGCGAAACAGCGCGCCCAGCACCGGCACGTCGCCGAGCCAGGGCACCTGGGCATTGTTGTCGCGGAAATCGTCCTGCAGAAGCCCGGCGATGGCAAAGCTCTCGCCGTCGCGGATGGAGACCGTGGTCGAGGTGTCGCGCCGACGGAAGGCGGGCAGCGTGATCGTGCCGGCATTGACCTGCTGGCTGTCATCGATCGACGACACCGCCGCCGCCATCTCGAGGTTGATCACGCCATCGTCGAGCACGCGCGGGATGAATTTCAGCTCGACCCCGAATTTCTTGTAGTCGACGGTAATCGTGCCCTCTTCCTGCGCCACGGGGATGGGGAATTCGCCCCCGGCGAGAAAGCTTGCCTCCTGGCCCGAGAGGGCGGTGAGATTGGGCTCTGCCAGGGTGCGCACGACGCCCTTGGTCTCTAGCGCCTCGAGCAGGATGCCAAGCTCGACCGAACCGATATCGAAGCCGATGAAGGCAGTGCCGGCGGCGGTCTGGTTGTTGATGGTTCCGGGCACGACGGTATCGCCGCCGCCGATCTGGTTGGTGCCGAGTCGCGCGCCCGCGACCCCCACCCCCTCGCCGGTGAGTGACGACAGGCCATCGACGGAAAGCGAGGTCGACAGCGCCTTGGACACCGTGCGTTGCATTTCGGCGAAGCGGACCTTGAGCATGACCTGCTGCTTGCCCGAGACCGACATGAGGTTCGACACGCGCTCGGGCGCGTAGCGCTCGGCGAGATCGAGCGCGCGTTGCAGCCGCGTCGGGCTCGACACCGTGCCCGACAGCACGATGCCGTCATTGGCGGTGCGCACCTCGATCTTTTCGCCCGGCAGGATCTGGCGGAGGCGTTCCTTGAACTCGGCGATATCGGTGCTGACGTGAACGTCGATATTGGTGATGAGCCGCCCGGTGCCGTCAAACAGCGTCAGCGTGGTGCGCCCCGGCGCCTTGCCGAGAACGTAAATGGTGCGGTCCGACAGGGTCGAGAAATCGGCGATGGCGGGGTTGGCGATGCTCAACTCGGCGAAAGAGACGTCGCTTTCCACCACGACCGCGCGGTTCATCGCGACGTTGATATTGCTGGTCGCATCGCCGCGCACGACGCGCACGCTATCGGCATGGGCAGGCAGCGCGCTCACACCTGCGCCGATTAGCGCGACCGCGAGGGCCGAGTGTAGAATGGTCCTGATGCTCATGTGACCTGCCTCTCCGATCACGCCTCTTGTCCGGGTCTTGCGCCCGCGTTTGGCGTCACTCTGCGCGAGAATTGCGAATTTTGCAAGGAATCAATGAGATTCGCGCCGTCTTTGATCCTCGCTGTGCCGTTTCTGCCCGCCCGGAATACCCGGGGCCGCCCGAAGGCGGCCCCGATGGTGGGCGGGTGCGCCGCCTCAGTTGGTGCAGGGGATGGGAGTCATCACGACTTCGGAGCCGCGGCGCGTGCGAATGGTGCAGCGCTCTTCTTCCATTTGCGGCGGTTTGGGGGCTTCGGCGGCCTCGATGCCGAGCAGGCGATACTGATCGACCTCGATCACCTCCGACGTGGTCTGGTCGAGCGCGCCGACGAGCGACAGTGACAGCCGCCCGGTGGATTGTGCCTGCGCGAGCGAAGCGACCTGCTGCGGGGTTGCCTCGACCGTCACGGTGCGCGCGATGCGGGCCTCGTCACGGTCCATGTCGGCGCTCTGGTCGACGGCGACAAGCGGCATCCGGGACTCGATGAGCTTGGTCACGCTACCGGTGGAATTGCCTTCGGTGCGCATGTTGCCCTTGCCGACAGAGCCGGTCCAGTAGACATCGACCCGGTCGCCGGGACGCAGGAAGCCCGAAACGCCGCTCTTGGCGTCCACCTCGATGGCGAAGGCGCGCATCCCGGACGCGAGCCGCGATCCGATGCCCGCGGGCTCACCCGGGTCGGTCACCTTGCCGGCGAGGATCACCTCGCCCTCGACCATGCTGCGCAGCACCTCGCGCGGATCGCGCGCCTCCTCGGGAAAGAGGGCTGTGGCTTCGGTAAAGATACCCTCGGGCAGCGACGACTTGGGGTACTTCACGCTTTTCACCGCGTCCTTTTCCAACTTTTCACCGTATTTCAGGTCGCGCGCGGCCACCAGGACATCAACGGTCTCGATCTCCGGGGCGCGCTGCTTGCGCTCCTGGGCGAGCTGTTGCTGGTATTGCTCGATGTAATTCTTCGCCATGTAGGTGGCAAAGCCTGCAAGGCCGATACCGACCAGCAGGACCAGTCCGAAGATCAAGCGCATTGCGTCTTCCTTTCCAATTCGTATGGCACACGGCCGATTCACGACTTTCAGCCGAGGATCATCCCCGCGAAATACAGGTTGAATGTGGCAAAACATAGGAGGTTGCGCGGCGTGCGTACGGTCACTCGTTTGATACGCGTGACAGCCTGTCTGCGATGGCCTTGGTGGCGGCATTGTCGCCCTCGACGAACAGGACCATCACCAGGGCGCCGAGCGCGGTAACGATCGCAGTCATCACGACCCAACCCAACCCACGGTGACGGCGCCGCTGTCTTCCTGGAGCAGGAATGTGGTGATCGTTCTGCGCATCTGCATACCTCGTGATGCTGTCCCGGTGCTGCACATGGCCCCGGGTGCCGGGGGCGCGACCCGGCTCAAATACTCGTTACAACGTATACGCAGGGCCGTGTCCGCACCGGACACGGCCCTGCTGTCTCGTCCTCGCCCCGTGTCGCCACCAGGGCAAGAGGCATCCAGATATTACTCGGTTGTGGTGATACCCGCGCCGACGTTACTGTCGCTGTTGACGCCGGTGGCGATTTTATCACCAAGGCCGCTCACGCCACCCTCAATCGTGGAGACTGCGGCGACGCCGAGGCCCACGACCGCTGCGGTCAGCACGACCCAGTCAACCGTCACTGCGCCGTCTTCGTCTTTCGAGAAGTTCTTGAAAAAGTTCATCATGGTTTGGTCCCTCCAAAGGATCAGTTGCTCAGTTTTCACATCCACCCCGGTTTCAGACCCTCCAGTTTTATGGCCCGTTGCCGTCGTGGTGTGATCCTATATGGCCGCCGAATCCGGGCGTGATTTGGGCGGCAATGCAGCGATTTTCGTGTTTTGATGAATTTCACCGAGAAAGTTTTCAAAATACTGAAAACAAAAGAAATAAACTGAAAATGTCTCTCGATATACATCTTTTGCGTGCAGAATTTGACGAAAATCGCGCAAAACGATCCGTGTTTCACGCAACGATTCTGGCCATGAGAGCGGATTGTTGACATGATGGAGGGAAACGATCCGGGGCAGAGCAGTGCCGATCAACGGAATATTCAGGGTTTTGTGCTTTTTTGCCGCGCTGGCATCGGGTGGCGGCGCGCGGGGCGATGGCCCGCCGCCCTTTCCCGACTTCTCGCCCAAGTTCGAGGAAGCCCCGAAACCCGGTGCGCCGCGCGGCCCGCTGGTGCAGATCACGCCACGCGAGGCCCCGCTTGCCGACGGCGGGAGCGAGGCAGGTGCGCGGGCGGAGCCGCGCCTTGGCTGGTTCTGGGAGGAGGTGCCCGCCGCGCTCGACGCTGACGGGGCTTTGCGCCTGAGCGCCGCGATGACACGTCTCGCCAATCCGCCCGATGGGGCGGCACCGGCAGTGCCGCGGCTGCAAACCCTGCGTGACATCCTGCGCGCGCGGGGCGCCGACATCCTGCGCGCCACCGTCGGCACGCGGGTATCGCCCGCGCTGGTGCTGTCGGTGATCGCGGTAGAATCGGGCGGGCGCGCGGAGGTGGTGTCCGAGAAGGGGGCGCAGGGGCTGATGCAGCTCATGCCCGACACCGCCGCGCGGTTCGGCGTGGCCGACCCGCTGGCCCCGACCGAGAACATCCGCGGCGGCGCGGCCTATCTCGACTGGCTGATCGGCGAATTCGGCGGCGACGTCATCCTTGCGCTGGCGGGCTACAACGCGGGCGAGGGGGCGCTGCGCGACCATGGCGGTGTGCCCCCCTTTGCGGAGACGCGCGATTACGTGCCGCGCGTGCTCGCGGCCTTCGAGGTGGCGCGGGGGCTGTGCAAGACGCGGCCCGAGCTCGTCACCGACGCCTGTGCCTTCGACCTGGCGTTGAACTAGACCGGGGCCGGGCGCGGCGGCCTGGCCCCGGTCGGTCGACGGTTTCAGTTGACGATCGCGGCCTCGGTGGCGGCGCGGATCTCGTCCTCGGTCACGCCATCGGCGCATTCCACGATGCGCAGGCCCCCCTCGACCACGTCGAGCACGCCGAGGTTGGTGACAATGCGATTCACCACGCCGGTGCCGGTGAGCGGCAGGGTGCATTTCTTGAGCAGCTTTGATTCACCTGCCTTGTTGGTGTGGTCCATTACCACCACCACCCGGCGCACGCCGGCGACGAGGTCCATCGCGCCGCCCATGCCCTTGATCAGCTTGCCCGGGATCATCCAGTTGGCCAGATCGCCGTTCTCGGCCACCTCCATCGCGCCGAGAATCGCCATCGCGATCTTGCCGCCCCGGATCATGCCGAAGGAGGTGGCGCTGTCGAAATAGGCGGTGTGGGGCAGCTCGGTGATGGTCTGCTTGCCGGCGTTGATGAGATCGGGGTCTTCGTCGCCCTCGAGCGGGAAGGGGCCCATGCCGAGCATCCCGTTTTCCGATTGCAGCGTCACCTGAACGCCCTCGGGGATGTAGTTCGACACCAGGGTCGGGATGCCGATGCCGAGATTGACATAGGTGCCGTCCTCGAGCTCCTGCGCGGCGCGTGCCGCCATCTGGTCGCGGGTCCAGGGCATCAGGCTTCCTCCCTCTTGCGCACGGTGCGTTGTTCGATGCGTTTCTCGTGGTCGCCCTGGATCAGGCGGTGCACGTAGATGCCGGGCAGGTGGATGCAGTCGGGGTCGAGCGTACCGGGCTCGACGATCTCCTCGACCTCCATCACGCAGGTGCGGCCGCACATGGCCGCGGGCGGGTTGAAGTTGCGCGCGGTCTTGCGGAAGATGCAGTTGCCGGTGGTGTCGGCCTTCCATGCCTTGACGATCGAGAGATCGGCGAAGATGCCGCGCTCGAGGATGTAGGTCTCGGGCTGGCCGCCGGGGCCTGTGGGGAACTCCTTGTGTTCCTTGCCCTCGGCGATCTGGGTGCCGACGCCGGTCTTGGTATAGAAGCCCGGAATGCCGGCGCCGCCCGCGCGCATCCGCTCGGCGAGCGTGCCCTGGGGGTTGAATTCGAGCTCGAGCTCACCGCTGAGATACTGGCGCATGAATTCGGCGTTCTCGCCCACGTAGGACGACATCATCTTTCTGACCTGCCGGGTCTGCAGCAGGATGCCGATGCCGAAATCGTCAACGCCTGCGTTGTTGGACGCGAAGGTAAGGTTCTTGGCGCCCGAATCGCGGATCGCGGCGAGCAGCAACTCGGGAATGCCGCAGAGGCCAAAGCCGCCCGCGGCGATGGTCATGTCATCCTGCAAGAGCCCGTCAAGCGCCTCGGCCGCCGAGCCGTATACCTTGGACATCGCGCATCTCCTCCTGAAATCCGTCGACCTTGGTATGCGGCGGGGCGGGGGGCGGTGTCAACGCGGGGCGCGCTGCATCGCGGCGATTTACGGATTACTACGTAGCCCCGGCCATTACGCCCGCTTTCTTTGAAAGAAAGCGCGCCGAAATCTTTTGAGAGACCACAGCGAAACTCTTGGGATTCCCTGAGATGGTTTGGTGGGGTATGTTTTGTCATGAGACAGAGTTTTTCGACCCAGCCCGCCTTGTTTGCTCCGCAGGAGTTGTTCGACCACCCGGCGCT